>CAZEWE010000124.1:0-7672 GCA_964515765.1 uncultured Methanospirillum sp.
CCGACAATGGCAACCAGCCGTCGAAGATCCCGTCCATAGGCATACGAAGCATACAGCTGGTCTGCTACATTCCGATGATCCTCTCGTGTCTTGTCAGGCCCGATTCCAAGGTTCATCAGCCGTGAGAGACAGGGGAGAGCATCAATAGGTGGGTTAATCCCTTTCCGAAACAGGTCACGGGAGAGCACAATCTGCCCCTCGGTGATATACCCGGTCAGGTCAGGAACCGGATGGGTAATATCATCGTCCGGCATCGTCAGAATTGGAATCTGGGTGATTGATCCGGAGCAGCCCTTGATACGACCGGCCCGCTCGTAAATGGTTGCAAGGTCGGTATACATGTACCCCGGATACCCGCGACGACCAGGAATCTCCTCCCGTGCTGTTGAGATCTCACGAAGAGCATCGCAGTAATTGGTCATATCGGTCAGGATGACCAGCACATGCAGGTTGTGGGTATATGCCAGAAACTCTGCAGCGGTCAGGGCACACCGGGGCGTTGCAATCCGTTCAATCGTCGGATCATCGGCCAGGTTTAAGAAGAAGACGACCCGTTCAAGGGCTCCGCTCTCTTCAAACTCCTTCATGAAGAATGACGCTTCCTTGTAGGTGATACCCATCGCCGCAAAGACCACGGCAAAGTTCTCTCCCTCACCAAGCACCTTTGCCTGTTTTGCAATCTGGGCAGCCAGCTGATTTGCCGGAAGTCCTGCACCTGAGAAGATGGGAAGTTTCTGCCCTCTTACCAGGGTGTTTAATGCATCAATTGCTGATATACCGGTCTGGATAAACTCGGCAGGCTTGTCACGGGAGTAGGGGTTGATCGGCATTCCGGCGATGTCAAGCCTGGCCTCGGGGATGATTGCAGGACCACCATCCCGTGGCCGTCCGACTCCGTCCAGCACCCGGCCAAGCATATCATAGGATACATCAAGAAGTGGTGACTGGCCGGTAAATCTGACCGTGGTCACATGGCTGTCTATCCCCCGTGTCCCCTCAAAGACCTGGACAACTGCAATATCCTCTGAAATGTCAAGAATCTGTCCGGTCCGTGCCTCACCATCAGGAAGAATGATCTGTGCCGTCTCTCCAAACGAGATCTCCTTGGGCCGTTCAACAAAGATCAGGGGACCTGATACATAATTGACCGTCTGGTAATCAACCGTAATCAGGCTGCCGTGCTGCATGTCTGCACCTCCAGGTTTTCAGTCTGCTCCCAGACCGTATCACTCAGCTTTTTTAACCGGTCCAGATCTCTCTGCTCTTTCATCCGTGCTATCTCTGACCGTGCCGGGATGGAGAGGAGCTGACGAAGCGGGACATTCCTCCTCATGGCTGCACGGATTGCATCATAATACCAGATAATGATCTTGAGCATCCAGTACTGCTTTTCAAGCGGACAGAATGAATCATCATCGCTGTATGCACTCTGCTGCAGGAAATCCTCACGGATGATCTTCGCAATCTCAAGGACGACCTTCTCCTTGTCAGGAAGGGCATCAGGCCCGACAAGCTGTACAATCTCCTGGAGTTCCACTTCCTTTTGAAGAACATACATCGCCCGGCCCCTGAACTGGTACCAGTCACGGGCTACCTGTTCAGAGAACCAGTCCTCGACATCCTCCAGGTACAGGGAATAACTCCGGATCCAGTTCACCGACGGGTAGTGCCGGCGATATGCAAGATTTGCGTCAAGTGCCCAGAATGTTCCGGCAATACGAAGGGTATTCTGGGTAATCGGCTCTGAAAAGTCACCGCCCGGTGGTGAAACCGCACCGATGATCGTCACTGACCCCGTCTTCTCATCTGAACCGGCACAGATAACCCGCCCGGCCCGTTCATAAAAGGCAGCAAGCCGGGTTGCAAGATAGGCAGGATACCCTTCCTCACCAGGCATCTCCTCAAGCCGTCCTGACACTTCACGAAGTGCCTCACCCCATCGGGACGTTGAATCTGCAAGAAGGGCAACATCAATGCCCATGTCCCGGTAATATTCAGCGATGGTAATCCCTGTGTAAATGGATGCTTCACGGGCAGCGACCGGCATATTTGAGGTGTTTGCTATCATGATGGTCCGCTCAATCAGGGGATAGCCGGTCCTCGGGTCGGTCAGTTCAGGAAACTCAGTAAGCACATCGGTCATCTCATTACCCCGCTCACCGCATCCGATATACACGACAACCTGCGTATCTGCCCATTTTGCAAGGGTCTGTTCAGATACCGTCTTCCCGGTTCCAAACCCGCCTGGGATCATGGCAGTCCCGCCCTTTACCAGAGGGAACATGGTGTCAAAAACCCGCTGGCCGGTGAGCAGGGGAACCTCCGGGTCCAGTCGTTTGACAAACGGCCGTCCTTTCCTGACCGGCCACCTCTGAAGCATGGCTATCTCTGTCCCGTCAGCAAGAGTGCAGACCACATCAGTCACGGTGAAATCTCCGGCAGAGATCGTTTTAATCTCCCCGGATATACCCGGTGGGACCATGATCGAATGGACCAGGTGAAACTCCTGAACCGTTCCAAGAACATCACCGGTCTGCACCGTATCACCGGCCTTCTTCACCGGGGTAAAGGCCCATCTCTTCTCCCGGTCAAGGCCTGGGACCATGATCCCCCGACTGATGTAGTTCCCGCTTTTTGCATACAGGGCAGGAAGCGGCCGCTGTACCCCGTCATAAATAGATGCCAGAAGACCCGGACCCAGCTCGACGGAGAGCGGAACACCGGTATTCTCCACCGGTTCGTGGATCATAAGACCGGTGGTATCCTCATAGACCTGGATAACTGCCTCATCACCTTCAAGCCGGATGATCTCACCGGGAAGAGCTGCTCTTCCCACCGATACCACATCATACATCCGCGATCCGGTCATATTTTTGGCAGTAATCACCGGCCCTGAAATCCTGGCTATTGTTCCGGTTATCATGTTAGCTCCTCATTACCACATTATATCCGATTGCTCTCCGGAGCAGACGTTCCACGTACCCGCTCACTTCATCACCTTTCCGTGGTGCAGGAATCGGGATGATGACCGGGTGATAGCACCGCTCAACCTGCTCAAACAGACTCTTGTCAAGATTTGCCAGATAATCCTCCCTTATGGCAATTATTCCGGTCTCTTCTTCGTGAAGGAGAGATGAAAGCACCTGGGATGCTTCATAGGAATCTTCCGCCTCAAAGACATCAGATCCGGCAAGACGAAACCCGGTTGCAGATTCCGGATCGGTGATGACGACCACTTTAAACATACACCATCTCCGCCTCCATATCTTCAGGGGCAATCAGGGCGTTTTTACATCGGGCGATGATACGCAGGTTCATAATTTCAGTATATTTCGCCCACAGGTACCCGATGACCACCGTGACCGACAAGGGATCACCCCGGTATAGCCTGACCGCATGACGGATAAGATATTCATCAAGAAGATGCTGATACGTGGATGTTTTGACCAAATCACCTTCAGTGCTTCGAAGATCAGAAAGAAACCGGTATGGCGTCTCTTCCAGATATTCAATCAGAGATGCAGTGGAACCAAGATTTAAAAGGAGTCTGAGTTTCTTCCGGTTGAAGACCTTTCCTCCTTCCAGAAGCATCGGCTGTGCATCTTCAGGATCCACATGATCCCGAAACATCATCAGAAGTGATTTTATGTTAATGAGATCGATCTCAGTTCCGATAATCTCACGGATCTTGTCCTCTTCAACAGATTTGCCACTGACAAGAGAAAGAGCCCGCTCATAATAGAACCGGTCAAGGGCATTTTCAAGGATGAAGAGATCCCCATGGGCGTTATAATCAGAAAATGCCTGTGTGAGGGGTATGGCATAGGGCACTTCCCAGGTTGCCAGAAGATCGATGACGCTTTTTACATCCGGCTGCTTTAAGAGTTCAGAAAGGAGAGATTCGTCAAATTCTCCGGCGGGAACCAGATTTTCCCGAATCTGCATGGTTGGCACTTTTATCCTCTTGCCACGCAGAATGGTTTTTAAATTGTGAATATCCCACCGGGATGAAAAGATGAGTATATACCGTTCTCCTTTCTCTCCCTGAAGAAAGACAGAAATTTTCTCTAATGTGCGAATAAGGTTCAGCCGGAGAGCTTCTTCGATACCGGTAAGCCCTGATTTCCCGACAAGAGCACGCTCGAGATCCTCACGGTACGGGGTCTCTTCAAGGGCAGTAATCAGGGAACTGATATCCGGTTTTAAAATCAGATTGCTCAGGCTTTTCTTATCAAGCAACCGGGAGTACATACCGCGAACCCTGGCATTGACATACCCGTTATCCATCAGGCCCTCCAAGAATCAGGCTGATAATCTCAAGGGTCGAGGTATCCCTGATCCGTTCCAATCTGCTTTCAAGGGTATTGTCTGCACGGATCTTACCATCAGCAGACGTTCCTGACAGTCCCCCGATTGTTTTGATATCCTGCACAATATCACAATCAATGCCGGTTTTTTTCATGACATCCATGCAGATTCCCGAATCAGCCGGATCTATATGAAGAACAATATCTTCTCCGGCAAGGGCTGCAATAATCTCACGAGTCAGCCGCTCATACAAAGCAGGATATGATGGATCAGACCTGATACCGGAAATCTTCTCTCCGGAGCGGGAAAACGCGTCATCAATAAGTTGTTGTCTGACTGCACTGATTCCTTTCTTTACTTCCTGTTTCGCAAGGAATTTCTGGCGGTTTGTTTCCAGAATCAGGTCCCGTTTCGCTTTCTCCAGGTATTGAGCATGGATGGCAGATGACTCTGTCTCTGCTTCCCGAAGAATTGCCTCCACTTCTCGTTCAGCATTCCGGATAACTTCCAGCTTTTTCTCATCCGCTGCTGATTCTATGGACTTGATTAGGTCTTCGTATGCCATTCTTCGCTCACCTTCTGGATCACCTGGTGGCAGCTCTCAGTCACTCAACCATGATGATAATCATTGCCGCTACGACAAAACCCAGAATAACCAGTGTTTCCGGGATTGCTTCAAGAACAATTATAGTACCTGCTGATTCAGGTCTCTCGGCAACGGTTCCTGCTCCGGCAGCTCCAATCTTTGACTGAGCGATTCCTGTGGCAATTGCGCCTCCTGCAAAGGCGATTGCTGCGCCAATGGGGACTTCCCATCCTGTCATGATAACCTCCAACGTTTACCTTATCCTATGCAGATTTATATATTGTGGTTTGTCAGTCGAAAGAAAAAAAAGAGAAAAGGAAGAATCAGAGTCGCTCTTTTCCAAATGGTTTGTACGGGATGCCTCCACCCTCATAAAATTTGGAGAAGAATTCCACGACATGCAATCTGAGTGAATGAATGGACGGACTGAACATAGCAAGGAAAATATTGAGTGTATGAAGGAGAATAGCCACAATAATTCCCAGAACCAGGATGCCAAGCTCATGCGAAAGACGGTTCGCCACTAAAGCCAGAATTACTGATGCAAGGCCGATTGCCATAAGACGGGCATAGGACATGATATTTCCGATGGTTCCCATTACCTCAATGACTCCCCTGCTTCCCCCACCGTATATCAGACAGACAATAGAGACCAGCATCAGGGCGATGACTGCAAAGGTCACTGATCCGGGGACATGACCGGCATATGATCCAATTAAGAGCAGAATTCCGGATACCAGCCCCATCATTCCGGCCTTTTCGATAATATGCTTTGTATTATGGTGCCGGTACGCATTCAGAATCCCAAGTGACAAACCCAGGAATACGTGAAACACCCCGATACCGATGGTCAGAATCAGAAGAGGTATGATGGCCTCTATCCGGTTCCATGTTATCCCGAATAGAGTGAGAGGATGAATCCAGCCCATGTGCTCGCCAAGATCGCCAAAAAACTCTCCATAAATGTACCCGAATATCATGGTCGGAATCGATGATATCATCAGGATACTCATGAGCTGGCAGATCCAGGGGATATCTTTAAATTTGTACCGGACCGCCAGGCTGAAACACAGGATTACCAGCCCGTATCCGATATCTCCCACGATGAGTCCGAAGAAGAGGGGGAAGAATATGGCAATCAGAGGAGTGGGGTCTATCTCCCGGTACATGGGAGGTGTGACCAGGTTCATGAAAAACTCAAAGGGTTTTGCCCAGAAGGGGTTATCAAAGAAGACCGGAGTATTATCAATCTGGGATGGATCATCAGGTAATTCATGCACGACAACAGACTCTCCAAAAATTTCAAGCAGGGCTTTTTTGGTTGCAGGCATAAATTTTTTCGGTATCCATCCCTTTACCACAAAGGTGTATTCAGTCTGGCCAAAGTGGGAATATGCTGATGTCTCTTCAAAAAAATCTGTGAGCAGAATTTTCAGGCTGACAAGGTCTGCATACCATTCGGTCGAGATATCACGAATCTTTGCCTCTATTTCAGAAATTTCTGTACGGATTGCATCTTTGTCTGCCTGAATGAGAGTCAGGGCATCATCCAGGGGCATGTTTGTATACTCCTGGGGGATCCGCACCTCATTCACATTTTTTGAATACAGAAAATCATGAACTTTATTGGCATATTTTTTACTAAATACCGTAATGACGGCGATGTTTTTCTCATCCAGATCTGCGCTGATAAATTCAAACTGGTTTTTCGTGATCTCTGAAAGGAATGGGTGAATTATGTCAAGGACCGATTCAAACTCCTTCTGAATAATCAGGATTGTGACTTCAAAGCCTTCAAGAGTAGGAAGCTGCTGCTCAAGTGGAGAGATCTTCCGGATGATCTTCTCATATCTGAGCAGGGTTGTATACCTGACGTCTAGGTCTCCCTTCCTGTTTTCAAGTGACCTGAGCTTGTCCTCCAGCGAATCGCAGATGGTTGTTGCGGTTATGACAAGATCTTCATAGGGGAGACTTGCATACTTATCAATAAAAGGACTTTTTTGTAGCTTTTTTGTATCGACCGGAGTGAGGATCTGGATCTGTCCCCTGATCCTGATAAGAAGAGAGGATAGTTCATCTGTATTAAACGTATCAAGAGGGCTTACCGTCGGAGTATCAGGGATATCAGTTTTTGCGTCTTCAAGATGAATGGAACCTGCCTGGTACAGTACATCAATAATCCGCTGATAGTCTCGTTTCGGACCGACCACCAGGATTCTTTTCATCTTTTGCAGCATGTTATCCCAGCACCATCTCGGTGATACGTTTCACAGCATTGTCTACCCTTTTCTCTCCTGCCTTCAGGGTTTGTTCTGCTTCTGATTCTCCTGCTGTGAGAATCGCTTTGATATGTTCAGAAAGTTCATCAAGCCCGCTCTGCATATACTGTGATGCCTCCAAAGCTCCTTTCTGGTCCGCATCATCATGCATACTCCGTGCCCTGACCCGTGCATCATGAATCCGGGTTTCAGCCTCTTTACAGGCAAGATCACATTGACCTTTCAGCTCTGCTTCTTTTCGTGATATCTGATCCAACAGTGAATGCTCTGTCTCCATACTCTTCCCCGTTTTAACTGACCCGGCCACAACCCCGGTCATCATGGTAACCGACAATTCCTTTGATTTTACCAATAGGACCGATTAAAGGCCGTATTTGCTCTTCATTCTCCGGGTCATACCATAGCTGTCGGTATCTTCAAGATGCTTTTTACAGGGCGGACGGCTTGCGGCTTCGAGTATCCGATCCTCGCACCGCTTCATTGCAATCTGCTTGAGCTC
>CAZEWE010000125.1:0-7664 GCA_964515765.1 uncultured Methanospirillum sp.
TCCTTCCATAATCATTCAGGTAATTGACCGCCCAGAAACCCTGCTACCCGCATCAGTACGAGGAAAGATAGATATTTGCATTGCAAGAGAGAGTTGATTATGGATACCAAAGAATTTCTCACAATATTATCTGACAATCATCGTTTTTTAATACTCGGGGGAGGAGTTCTCTGCTTTATCTCACTTTTCCTCCCCTTTTTTCACATTATTGCCAAATTTTCCTATAGTACAATTACGGTAGGAGATGTTGCATCACTTGCGGCAACCTGGATGTTGTGGATATACCTGATCGTACTGGGAGGTATGTTCTATGCATACTTCCAGAACTATGGAGAAAAATACCCGCATCTTTTTCTAGCAACAGGCGGTCTGCTCGTTCTCATGACGCTATATGCCACGCAAATCCATGCAGGCGGAAATAATCTGATTAGTATCCTGTATGGCTTTTTCTTTGAGTTTATCGGATCACTGGCTGTCGCAATAGGAGGGTATTATTATTACCTTGAAAAAAGTCCTCATAGTTAATCCTAAGGATGGAGCCAATTGATTGTATCGGGGTTGATTTAGTAAGTAACCTATTTACTCAAAAGAAGAGACTAAAGTATGGATTCTGAAGAATTTCTCAAATTACTATCAGATAATCACCGCTTGTTAATATTAGGCGGGGGTTTGATCTGTTTTGTATCGATCTTCCTACCATTTATCCGTATCGAGGAGATGTATCTCGATAATGTTGAGATATCAGGCATTAATGCACCTCTTTCCACAACCTGGATGTTCTGGATATTCCTGATAGTAATCGGGGGACTATACTATGCATACTTCCGGAACTATGGAGAAAAATACCTGAAAATATTTCTGCAATCTGAGGAATCCTCATCCTGATGACATTATATGCAACCCAGATATATGCAGGTGGGGACAGTCAGATTAGTATAGCATATGGATTTTTCCTTGAGTTAATCGGATCACTGGCCGGAACAATTGGCGGTTATTATTACGATATCAATATATTAAATCATCTAAAATCTGATTAATTTTGATAATGTCTCCTGTGATGGTATCAACGCGTCAAATCAAGGACCGATGGGCACGTAATTCTCCTCCACTTTATCCCCAGAAGGATATGGAATGATATTCTGCTGGTAACCAGGAGCAAATAAACAGTAATTATTGAGGATTTCAGCGGTTTCAGGCAGAAAGGTGAAATAATAATAGTAATTTACCTACATATTATCCTGAAAACCATCGGAATTCTTCTGAATGACCGGTATAACGGTTGTAATATTATTGTATGTAAAGACCTGAATTTCAGTCCTGAATGACTCACCAAGTATCTCACTGCTCAGTACTTCATCTGGTGTACCATCAGCGATCAGATTTGTGCTATCAGCACTGGTAAGTTTTCGCATGACAAGAATCTGGTCAGAAAACTGGGCAGCATGACTTGGATCATGAATGGTCATGATTCCGGTAATTCCCTGGGTTTTACAGAGATCCTGAATCAGACTCAGAACCGTTACCGGGTTTTTTATGTCAAGATAGGTATTTGGTTCGTCAAGCAGCAGGAACTGTGGCTGGGAAGCAAGAGCACGGGCGATGAGAACCAGTTGCCGTTCACCTCCGCTGAGCCGGGTATAAGGACGATCAATCAGATATCCTCCCCCCACCCGATCAAGGCAGGACGTAGCAATCGCAACATCCTCGTGTGAGGGAGTTCTGAATGGAGAGATATAGGAAAATCTACCGGTGAGGACCATATCTAGGACTGAAAACGAAAATATACTCTGGTGCCCCTGTGGAACAAACCCTACCAGTCTTGCCATCTCTCTGGTCCGCTGGCCGGGAGGAACCGATATACCCTGATATGTTATCGTCCCTTCTTCCTGAGATGCAAGACCTGCAAGAATCCGAAGCAGCGTGGTTTTTCCGCATCCATTCGGGCCGAGGATCGAAACAAGTGATCCGGGATCTACGGAAAAATTCACATCTTTCAGAATCCGGGTATCTCCATAGCTGAATGAGAGATTTAAAAAAAAGGCATGCGGCAGTAACTAGCAGGAAGAACGGGTTTGAAAAGTCAGATCTGGTCAGAAACGGTTGTAGGAGGATACCCTTTCTGACCGGGTGAAGTTCGGTAAAGATGAGAAGCTGGATACAACAGGTGTAGGAGGATCTGTTGAACGCATCTCCAGAGATTTCCTCAGTCTGTCCAGGTTTTTCTGAACAGGTGTCGGCCTCTGTGTTACATACACATGTGGGATGAAACAGTGTATAAGCGATGGGGATAAAACCACAGGATATTAGTCTGAAATGAATTTATGAAGGAATGAATAGCACATTATCTGAAAAGACATACCTTGATAGCGATATTGGGAAAACAGGGATATGTGAGTTGTTGCACCAGGTTCGGTGTGTAATTGATTTTGTTATGAAATCAGGTTACCTACAACCAAAAGCACAAAAAAGGAGTGATTTTTATTGTTGCAACCGGTTGCAACACCTCATTCATGATACCAAAGACACGGATATCCGATGCCTCTCAAGTATTTAATCACGGACTGTGCGGAGTGAGAAGAGCAGTGCCCCCGAACCAGCTCGCCCTTCAACACGGTAAAATAAACCATCAAAAAAAGGGGACCATGTCAGCCGTTCACACCAACGGAGCAACCGGCTGATCTCCGGACATCTGAAATACCGGTGATGGCAGAGAGATATCAAGGGCCTCTTGTAACACCTCATCCACCGTTCCGACCAGGATAAAGGTCATTTCATCCCTGACATCTGAGGGTATGTCGGCAATATCTCTCTCATTCTCCTCTGGCAGAATAATTCTCGTTATCCCGGCACGATGAGCAGCAAGCACCTTCTCCCGAATCCCGCCAACCGGTAAGACCGAACCTGTCAGGGTCACTTCACCGGTCATGGCAAGCCGGGCATCCACCGTCTTCCCGGTGAAGAGAGAGACAAGGGCGGTAAAGAGGGTAATACCAGCCGAGGGCCCGTCTTTGGGAGTTGCACCGGAAGGGACATGAATATGGACATCACTTGCCATGAAGTCGATGTGAAGTGGACTATGGGCAAACCTGGATCGGATCAGGCTCATCGAGATATTGGCAGACTCTTTCATCACATCCCCGAGCTGCCCGGTAAGCGTAAGTTTTCCGGTGCCGGGCATGAATGTCCCTTCGATAAAGAGGATATCTCCCCCGACCGGAGTCCAGGCAAGCCCGGTTGCGACCCCTGGAGCAAGAGCCTTCTTTGCTATCTCATGCCGGTGAACCTCTTTCCCCAGGATCTTCGAAACCAGATCAGGTGATATCACAACCGGAGCGGTCCATGTTTCCGACACTATCTTCTCTGATACATACCGGGATATCCGGTCCAGCTGCTTTTTCAGACCACGGACACCTGCTTCATGGGTATACTTGTCTATGACCAGGCGGAGTGCATCATCATCCACCGTTAAAACCTCGGCGCTGAGCCCGTGTTCATCCAAAGATTTCGGAATGAGGTGCTCTTTTCCGATGGAGAACATCTCCTGTTTTGTATACCCCGGAATCTCAATAAGTTCCATCCGGTCAAGAAGCGGACCGGGTATGGTAGCCAGGGAATTTGCCGTTGCTATGAAGAATACGTCAGATAAATCATACGGGACTTCAAGATAATGGTCGGAGAACGTGCTGTTCTGTTCAGGATCCAACACCTCAAGAAGAGCACTTGCCGGGTCTCCTGAGTATGAAGATGACAATTTATCTATCTCATCAAGGACAAAGACTGGATTTTTCGCCCCTGCTCTCCTGATTCCCTGAATTATCCGACCGGGGAGGGCACCAACATAGGTTCTCCGGTGGCCCCGGATCTCTGCTTCATCCTTCACCCCGCCTAGACTTATCCGGACATACTTCCGGCCCAGGGCATTGGCAATACTCTTTCCAAGACTGGTTTTTCCTGTTCCCGGTGGTCCGGCCAGAAGCAGGATAGAGCCCTGCTTGTCATGTTTGAGTTTCAGGACCGCAAGATGCTCAATAATCCGGTCCTTCACCTTATCAAGCCCGTAATGGTTTCTCTCAAGTACATGCCTTGTTTCACCAATATCGATACCCTGAGTCTTCATCGTCACCCAGGGAAGATCAAGCAGCAGATCCAGGTAATTCCGGATAACCGGACTCTCATGCCCCTGGTTCCCGCTGGACTCGAGTTTTTTTACTTCAGCAAGGGCTTTCTTCTTCACCTCATCAGGCATCGATGACTGCATGACCTGGTCACGGTACCCGGCATCTTCCTGGCCCAAACCGTTCATATCTCCCAGTTCTTCCTGCATCGCCCGGATCTGCTCCCTGAGCATGGCTTCACGATTATTCCGGGCAGACTTCTCTGATACCTTTTTCGTCATCTCAATCCGGAGACTGATATTCTCCTTGCAATCAAGAAGAACCCCAAGGAACATGAGATACCTTGTCCGGAGTGAGTCAGTCTCAAGGATATCCTGCTTTTTTTGAACCGGCACCGGTATAAATGGCATGATGAACCCCATGAGCTGATCAAGGGACTCCATCTGACCCGCCGGTCCGATAATATGCTCTGAGCCTTGGAATACATGCCCAATATCGAAGATCGTCTTCTTTATCTCAGCAAGCAGTTCCCTTTTTCCATGTTCATCAATATCCTGAATACTCGGGATAATGGTATAGGTGGCATAAAACCGGTCACCGTGAGGGATGACAGAATCTATCCGGACACGGTCCAGGGCCTGAACACCAAGGAGGTATCCATCGCCGGTTTTATGAATAAATGATACCTCAAGGAGGTTTCCAATGGAATACAACTTTTCTTCTGAAAGATCAGCAGGATCCGTATCACTCTGCACCGATACTCCGATCAGATGAGCATTTTCCGGACTGCTCAATTCTTTCATGAGTAGATCACCCGTCTCTTCATCTACCAGAATTTTCGTCCGTGCATGAGGAAAAATAACTGTGTTGATGAGAGGAAGGAGATAATTCTCATGGTGAGAGTCTTTATTTGTTGGATCTATGATTGTCATGGTTTTTGTTTAGTTTGTTTTTGCCTAACTATTCAGCCAGATAAAAAAAATTACCTGACTTTTCTCAGGACAGCGATGAGGAGTGCAATCTCCTGTTCATCCAGTGACGAAATGAGCCGGTCAATGACCTGCTGCAGGGCTTTTTGTTCGGCACGTGCAATCATTGCTCCTTTCTCGGTAAGCCGGATATAATGAATCCTGCCATCATGAGGACAGGATTCCCGGTATACACAATCCATCCGGCTCAGTTTATGGATCATCCCGGTAATTGTTGGTTTAGAATTTTGTGTAATTTCGGCAAGTCGTGAAAAGGTAACATCCTGATGTTCGTCAATGAGCTTCAGATAGGCGATCTGCTTTATCGTGATATCTGAAAGACAGCATTCGGAAAAGATCCCACAGGAGCATTCAGCCTTCAGCCTGATCAGGTGATCAAATATCCGGAAGAGGTGTTCATGAGGATCGTCCATACTGCAGTACCGATTAGTTAGCTTTTGTCTAACTATAAAGCTTCTGATCACGTTCGACCTTGCAAGAAGCAAATTCCACAAACACTCATACTAATTATGATCACCATGGGGAACAGATCCCCTGAGAAATATAAACCGGATGGAACCATACTATGAATAGTGTGCCGGGTTTGATGGCGCCTATGAAGAGATGTTAGTGGTTCATAAAACATGTCAGTTCATGCATTTTTTGAAAACCCCGTTACTATTGCATTCATGATAGGAGCGGTTTGCATATTCCTTTCCGGGTTCATCATTAAAATGATAAGATGGGGCCACGGCTCAATATTCTCATTTTTTTCAGCATGGAGACGGGAGGCGTTTCGTGACGGATGGAAAATTTTTCTCAAAACGCTGATCTTTGATGTGTTCTTATTTCAGCGGATATGGAAGCGGAGCAAAAAACGCTGGTTCATACATTGCATAATATTCTGGGGATTTGTCATATTCGGAGCGCTCCTTATCCTCTCCCTCCTGGCCTCACTTCTTGCATATGCTGATCCGGATGGGTATGGAAGGATACTGTCAGGTTTTTTACAGAACCTGCATATGCCATATGATCTCCTTGGGTACTTCCTTCTTGCCGGCACCCTTGTCGCCCTTGGAAGAAGACTTTTTATCAGAAGTGTTCGTGAGAGAAGCAGAATCGAAGATTACCTTCTGATATGCATCATTCTTATCATCCTGTTATCCGGCATGATTGCTGAATGGCTCAGCGGGTATGCTACCTTTGTCGGGAAAGCATTCCTGAACTTTGATTTGGCCATCGCCTGGATGGATGTGCATATTTATGTCGCATTGCTCTTGTTTGTCATGATAATCCCATGGAGTAAGTTTAGGCACATCTTCACGGTTCCTCTCACCCTTCTTGCCCGGAGAGGAGGAGAGTGAGGGAATGGGAGAACTGTTCAAAGAGACTCAATCCAGGTGGTTTACACCAGTCCAGCAGCTGGAGATAGATGCCTGTTCCCGGTGCCAGGAATGCATTCAGATCTGTCCGGTTGTCAAAGAAGGATTTCCTGATGGAGCGATGGAACGAATCGACGCTTGGCAGAAGCTCTCAGGCCATGTTACCGGATTTTTTTCCGGATGGCGAGATCGATCAAAGGATGATGATCTCCTGAAGGGCATATCATCAACACTTGCACGCTGCACAAGCTGCGGACTCTGTGGCATCGTCTGCGAATCAGGAATATCTACAGCATCACTCTGGGAATCCATGCGGGGAGCATGTATGGATTTGGGATTCCGGGAACCGGTTGCAGAAAAAAATGCGAAGTCAATCCTGGAACAGAAAAATCCCTATGAAGAAGCGATAACTACCAGAACATCCTGGATCCCTGCTTCGGCGAAAATTGCAGAAAATGCAGAAGTCTGTTTTTTTCCTGGGTGTACCATCGCTTTTCGGAATCAGGAACTCGGACGAGCTGCACTCAGAATACTCAATAACGCGAATGTTACCTTCTGTATGCTGGGAGATGAAGAGTTCTGTTGTGGCTCTTTTCTTTTTCGGACAGGATTTGAAGAAGCATATGTTGATACTATCAGGGGGATGATCACCGCCCTGGAATCCAAAGGGGTAAAAACCCTGCTCGTTTCCTGTGCAGGGTGCATGAAAACTATCATCCTTGACTGGCCACGAATAGTAGGAAAGCCACTCCCTTTCAGAGTAATGAGTTTTTCATCATACATCCGGGATCTTATCAGGGAACAGAAGATCAGGTTGCGATATGACCATGATATAAGAGTCGTCTATCATGATCCCTGTCACAGCGGGAGAAGTCTCATGCATTCCCTGGGAAAAGATACTGTCTTTGAGGTCCATCGTGATGTTCTGACTGCAATCCCCGGAGTCACTCTTATTGAATGTGCAGATAACCGTGAATTTTCTACCTGTTGTGGTGCAGGAGGGGGAGTGAAAGCAGAGGAACCATCCCTTGCACAGAGTATTGCATCAAGAAAACTTGATGAGATTGATGGGCTGAATCCTGATATTCTGGTTACCACCTGTCCGTTCTGTGAAAAAAACCTGACTGATGCCAGCAGAGAAAGGGGATCGGTCTTGAAAATCATGGATGTGATAGAACTTGTGGACCAGACAATGGAGC
>CAZEWE010000126.1:0-7616 GCA_964515765.1 uncultured Methanospirillum sp.
GAGAGTATCTCATGGGAAAGAAAGAGACCAATTCCGGTATGTTTCCCAAACCCATGCTCAAAAATATGTTCCTTCTCAGCTACCGGTATACCGATACCATCATCCTCACAGATGATGATACATTCCCCTTCCCGGATCTGATCTGCAAACCGGATATAGGTGATATCCTGTGCATGGCGGATTGCATTTTCGATCAGAGTTGAAAAGACTTTTCGAATAATCGGGTCTGCAAAAATCTCAAGGGATGGAGATATTTGAGATTCTAACCGTATTTCTGATGGAGAGAACTCTGACCAGGCGGATCTGATAAGTGTGGAGACATTGACCCATCCGGACGAGACGATACCAAAGTTTTCATACTCCCGGGTAAACCCGATGGTCACTTCCATACGATCTCCTGCCTCTTTACACCTGGTGAGATAATATCGTGCTTTTTCAGTATCGGTTTCTGATCTCGCAAGCTCTAAAAAGCCATTTACGGATGAGATAAGATTGAGGATATCATGACGGGTCAGACTTGTCAGCAGTCGGAGTTTCTGGTTGGATTGCTTCAGGGCGTCTTCCATCTTTTTCCGCTCGGTAATATCCCGTGAAACTCCCAGAATACCGGTTGGGTTCCCTTGTTCATCCCGAAGAAGGGTTGCAGAATTTTCTACAAAGATAACTTTTCCATCCTTGCAGTATTCTTCTGTGTCAAAAGAGATCGTCCGCTCTGGATCTGCAGCCCCTACCCTTTCAGCTGCCATCTCATCAGTAAAGAGTTTCAGAACCATTTCAACCGATGCAGGAGTCATCATCTGATCAAGAGACTGGAGCATGGTCTCCTCGGGCGTAAAACCTTTCATCCGCATGACCGACGGACTTGAATACTGCATGTTCAGATCCAGATCAAAGATCCAGATGTGATCGGCGGTATTATCAGCAATCAGCCGGTATTTCTCCTCACTCTCATGAAGGGCTGCCTCGGCCAGCTTCTGATCGGTGATATCCATGATATTGCCAATGACCCGCACCACCTGTCCGTCAGCGACGAGTGGCTGTGCAGTTGTCCGAATCCAGATTCTCCTCCCCTTCATGGTTGTGAACGGAAAAACCAGGTCATATGGTATTCCCTCGCTGACACATTGTTCAAAGGCAGCCCGGATTTTCGGACGATCTTCAGGATCATAGCACTGAAGACTGTGCATGATATGCTCCGGAGACCCTGAAACGACAGCATCCGGGTCCATATCATGGATAAGATAGGTCTCGGTGGTCCAGGTCATTGTCTGTTTTCCAACATGCCATTCCCATCCGCCAATACGGGTCAGTTTCTGGGTTGCATCAAGGAGATCCCGGCTCTCCTGCAATGCTTCCTCTGCCCGTTTCTGTTCGGTGACATCATTGTACACTGAGACGATCTCACCACTTTCCAGCTTGAAGACACGGTTCTCATACCAGTCTGTATACTTCTCATCGATGTACACCTTCTGAGGATAATATGCCGGAACGCCGGTCTGCCATACCTTCTGAAAGATCGGGATAAGCCCGTACTCATCGATATTCGGACGAAGATCTGCAAGACTTTTTCCTACAACCTCCTCAATCGTTTTGCCTTCAATCTCAAGGGCCATCCGGTTGAAATCCCTGATGATGTAATCTTTTCCGGATGATCCATCACCCTGCACTGCATAGGTTGCAACGCCGCTGGTGATGGTATTTACAAGACTCCGGAACCGGTTCTCGCTTTCCCGGAGAGCATTCTCAATATTCTTGCGGCTTGTAATGTCACGTGCAATTCCCAGGATACCGATAATTCTTCCCTCATGATCCTTCATGGGGGTCTTAATCGTCTCAAACAGCCCGTGATAACCGGTATCAGCAAACGTAAGCCATTCCTCATTCATGCAGGACTTATCAGCATACATTGCTATCCGGTCATGTTCACGGAAAAAGTCGGCAAGATCCGAATCAACAAAATCATAGTCGGTTTTTCCAACAATATCCTTCTCTTTCGCCCCAAAAAAGTGTTCAAACGAGGGGTTGCAGCTGAGATACACCCCATCAGGATCCTTGAGCCAGATAAGATCAGGAATGGTCTGTATGAGAATTCTCTTCTCCGTCTCTGACCTGATCAATGCCTCTTCTGCCCGTTTCTTCTCAGAGATATCGTCAAACGTCACACAAAACCGGCGGGTATCATTCCACGGCCGGTACACATGACAATGGTATGTCTTTTTCGTGGGTTCATGGAAGAGATCAAACTCGCTGGTTAAACCCGTTACGGCGACCTCGCCATATCGCTGAACCCATTCATCTTCGGTATCCGGCCATACTTCATGAACCGTCTTCCCATATACATCATGGAGCTTAACACCGGTGATCTCTTCATATACTTTATTAATATACAGGAACCGGTAACTGACAAATCGCCCGTCTTTGTCAAAAACTGATTCAAATATGACAAAGGCATTGATCATGCTTTCCAAAAGCCACCAGTGTTCCTGTTCGCTTCTTTTCAGATCGCCCTCTATCTTCTTCCGGTTCGTCACATCAATGAGGAACCCTTCAATCCCGGTAATCTCACCATGTTCCACGACGGGCATGGCAGAGAAGTAATGAACTCCGGTTGAATTATCCCTGCACCGCCGGGTAAACTCACCGGATGGAATCGGTTCTCCGGAGAGGATCTTCTCAAAATTCCTCTGGGCTGCCTCCTGACTGGTATCTACCTGGGTCATGGAGAAATGGTGTCCAATCACCTCTGAACGGTCATGATACCCATGCATGATAAGCCAGGCATCGTTCACGTCCTGGTAATTACCATCCCGGTCGATACGGAAATATCCTGCATGAGTATTCTGAATAATACCGGAAAGACGCTTCTCCCGCTCCTCCAGTTCTGCCGCCATCCGTTTCTGATCAAGAAGTGACCTGGCAAGGGTGATATTACTGTAACTTAGTCGTGAGATCAGGGAGGAGAACCGGGTATAAAAGTCCATGATGGTTGTAACCCGGTCTTTACTCCACCGGGGAACCCGGTCCAGTGCTGCCAGGTACTCTTCTGTATCAAACCCGAACCTTTCAGCCTGTGCTGTAAAAACCTCCCGATCCGGCACTTCATCATCAAAGAAGAACTGACCGAGGAAGAGATTTCCCATGTGCCGGTTTCCGATAATGATGGGAGTGACCATATCCCACATATTGTTTTTGCACTTGTACACAAGGTACTGTCCCTGCTTTACATTCCCAGTAAGATAAAGGTCGCTTTCAATACAGTTTTTACAGCTCTCTTCATGCACCCGGTGAAATTTTGTGCAGATATCCTGCCAGCCCGTAGCGACCAGGATATTACCTTTCAGATCCAGAATCGCGATTCCCATGTTGGTAAGAGCGTAAAAGTCGTTCATGAGAAACTGCAGCTCATGACTGTCGATAATGTTTGCAAACTCCTCTTCACCAATGTCATACTCCGGAGTGAGAATGGTATCCAGTTTTAACTGAAGCATTTGTTCCCGGTCGAGAAGATCTTCACGATTTTCAGCCAGCTCTTCATAATTCTGACGAAGTTCCTCTTCTGATGAGCGAATCTCCTCGTTTGCCGCTGAAAGAGCCTCGTTCTGCTTTGAGAGTTCCTCTTCTGCACGTCTTCTCCGGATTATCTCCCATGTCATCGTGCCCAGAGTCTGCAGGGCATCGATGTCATCATCACGGTAATCTGATTCTTTATTGGCGACCGCTAAAATGGCAACTATCCGGTCACCATCACAGACCGGCACCCCCAGAAACCGGGTAATTTCAACATGACCTGCTGGATATCCGTGCTTTGCATGATGAGGGAGGGAATAATCATTTATTACAAATGATGTCCTGTTCCGGATACATTCTCCCCAGATTCCTGCTGTATCGATGGGAAAATGAAGGGGTTTATCCCTCACCTTGCAGATATCCATGACACCCTCTGACCAGGAATGAATAATCATCTCCGATTCATCAGGAGACAGGGTCCCGATAAATGCATACTGACTTTTCGCGATGTGAAGGCTCTGTTTGAGCGAATAATTGAGGATATCAATCTCTGATGCATGAGCCATGCTGAGAAGGGTCAGGAAAGACTGGAGACGGAGCAGGTGGAGTTTATTCTCTTCATCTGACTTTATCCGGTCAGTACAGTCATGAAATACTCCAAGCAGGGTTTTATGTCCGTCCAGTTCCATAAGAGACCCGTTCACATCTGCAAAAAAGATACTTCCGTCCTTTCTTTGGAAGGGGATATTAGGGATAAATGACAGGTCCCCTGAACGCATCTTCTCAAACTCTGACATGACCGTGGGGAGGGCATATGCCGGATGGATTTCTGCGGTGGTCTGCCCGATGAGATCTTCCCGTGTTGTTCCGAGCATCCGGCTCATCACGTCATTTACAAAAATGAACCGCTTTGTTCTGACATCGGCAACGATGATGCCTTCAGGTATGTTTTCAAGAACCGTTCTGATCCGTTGTTCGGCTCGTTTGAATGCTTCTTCACTCTTTTTCAGGTCGGTAATATCGGTTGCAATCTCAAGCCTGACCAGTCTGCCATCAGTCCATCTGATTGCCCGATCCCTGCAGTCATACCACCGGCCGGTCTTTGAGTCCTCAAATTCCCACCGGTATACTCCGGTTGGTTTATGATTGCTGAGGAGCAGATGATTGGTGCAATACGGGCATGGACCATCAGAATGGCCACGGATATGGGTATAACATTTCTGTCCGTGAACATTGCCATAGAGGGACCTGCCCCGTTCATTCATATAGAGAATATCATGGGTCTCCATATCAGCAACATATACGAATGCATCAATACTGTCAAGGATCGTGTAGAGTTGACCCTGGATCTCCTCAATATACAGAGCATGAGCCGGCCTGGCTGAGGGGGAACGCTCCTGACCAGACCGGGGAGAAGAAAGAGGAACTGCATCGGAAGATATGTCGGACAATACAGGATGAAAATCAGGTGTTATCTTATCCTGTTTTCTAAGATAATTGAGAATCTTCTCAGAGTGAACCCATTCCTTGTCCAGGGTATTTACCATCGCATCAATCCGCATCACTTCGGCATTGATACATCTGGCTATGGCCTCATCACTTGCCATATCTGCATAGGTCGAGATGATGGTCAGGGGGTTTCTGATTCCATCGTTGAGGATGGCAAGCTTGGCAATATTCTCCTGGATCTTGATCATCGCCCGCTCTTTCTCCTTTTCCAGGAGGAGTTCTCCGGTTATATCCCTCCCTTGTGCAATAGTTGCAACGGGAGTCTTCCCGTCATCTGCATAAATGGTAGCAGAATTCCATAAGACAATCCTGGTTGTTCCATCATGGTGAAGAATGGGTATCTCAACCGTCTCCCACCTGACACCATCACGGGTTGTCTGGATAAGCCGCAAGGCATATTCAGCCTGATCTTCTGGGAAGAGGATGTCAAGTGGTCTGCCGATGAGATCCTCACTTCTTCTTCCGGTCAGGATTTCAAACGAGTGGTTGATTCGGGAGATGGAAAAGTCCGGATTCCATACAATTATCGGAACATTTGAATAGGCAAACAGATTCTCAAGATATGCATTGAGTTCATTCAGGCTGGCCTCCCGCCTCTTCCGATCCGTGATATCCTGGAAGAGAGTGACAAAATATCCGATCTGTGGAGCATAGGCAAATACTTCAAAGTATTTATCAAGAACACTGGTGTATTGTTCAAAATGGGCAGGTTTACCGGTCAGTGCTACCCGACCATATATATCAATCCAGTATGGCTCGGTATCAGGGAGTACTTCAAGAACTGTCTTTCCACAGATGTCATCGGCAGAAAGTCCGGTAATATGTTCAAATGCAGGATTTACTTCGATGAACCGGTAATCAGCAGGGGTTCCGGATTCGTTGCAGATGATCTCATGAACGGCTGTCCCGACAATATTTTCTTCAAAGAGCTTGCGATATTTCTCCTCGCTTTCCGTTATCTTCTCATGAGCGGTCTGAATCTCTTCGAGCTGGCGGGTCAGTTTCTCTTCGGTATGGGTTATCCGGTCAAGTGCAGCAGTAAGATCTGCATTCTTTTTCGTAAGACGCCATTCTGAATTCTTCTTCTCGGTGATATCCTGGGTAATACCAACAATACGTCTGCCAGTGCTCGGGTTTCCATCCTCAACGCTGGCAATGGAGAGAAGGATTCTGGGGGCAGTTTTATTGGCAGGAATTATGGAGTATTCAATATGGTATTCGGCCCCATTTTCAATGAGATTGTTAAATCCCTTTTCAACCTTGTCCTTTTCACGGATACAGGCATAGATATCAGAGGTCGGGACATCACGGGCTGGCCCGTCCATCCCATAGAGCCGGAGTGCTTCTTCTGACAACCATAACACATCTGAACCGATAGAATACTCCCAGCACCCTATCTTTCCAATCTCCTGTGCTTTCCGGAGTCGCTCCTCATTTGTTCGTAATAACCGATCAGACTCACGGCGTTTTATTGCGATATTAATTTTATGGGTAAGATCGGCAAACAACGGGCCCGGACTTCCACCTTTCTGGACGTAAAAATCAACCCCCTGCTCAATCGCTTCAATAACGACTTCTTCTCTTCCCTTCCCCGTGAAGAGAATGAATGGGATATCACCAATCTCTAAACGTATAATCTTTAACAGGTCAATGCCGGTCATACCGGGCATGTGGTAATCAGATATGACCGCGTCATACCTCCCGGCCTGCAACTTTTCAAGGGCTTCATTGCCGGATAGGGCCACATCTACCTCAAATCCGGAATGCTCCAGAAATTTTACTGATGCGTCGGCTACCAGAGGTTCATCATCGATATAGAGTATGGTGGTCATATGTATGGGGGAACGATGCGATTGTGGCATCCGGCGTTCTGTCAGAATCTTTCGCAGAATCTCTCATTCGGACCTCCGTATGAACGCAGGATTGCGAAATATCCAAACCTTCCCGCACCAGACAGAAAGGATTGCCAATGATTCGATAATTTTCCTGCAGACGATTAGGTACTTCTGGCTATTTTTTTGACTGTTTCTATGTTCACTCCATGGCCCTATAGTATAACATAGGATGTTGGGTATATAAAAGAACCGGATTAGCTGCCCCATATAAACGAGTCTGAAACGAAGGGCCTGACAGACGAAAACCTATAATTTAAGAGGAGAAGCCTGGTTCAATACTGGGTGAAGAGAGGAGCAATACTGATCCCTGGTGGCATGGAACACTGAGGTGTTTAGCAGAAGAACCATAGTCCAGGCCTGAAACTTTGGGTGTGAGAAGAAAATACAAAGGGTAATGTATCAGCCTTTTATTCTCCGGCGGGGTGTATGGTCCGGTATACTCCTTTCGGGACGATTATCTCAAACACCGCTCCTGACCCGAAGATCCCGGATTCCCGAATACTCATCCCGGTAATCTGGAGCACCTCACGGACGAGAAAAAGCCCGAATCCGGTATTTTTTCCAAACCCGCGTTCAAAGATCTGCTCTTTTTGATCGATAGGAATGCCAGCCCCGTTATCCTCCCACCTGATAATGAGGGAATCTTCCTTCAGATGGGTTGTGAGCATGATCCTGGTTACCCGCTCCCCATGCCGGAGAGAATTA
>CAZEWE010000127.1:0-7490 GCA_964515765.1 uncultured Methanospirillum sp.
TTATGTGGTATATTGACCAGCACCATAATCAGACCCATGAGTAACATTCCAAGGATAATACATGCAATTGCGAGCAGGATAGTATTTTTATCGTTTTTCAAATCCATGAAGAATGTCATATTTCTTTCATAATATACATACTCTGTCACTCAAGAACCATGCAGAAATAATTTGAGTATCATCAGATCCGAAAATTCATCTTGAATAATGATTTATCTACCGGACTGAAGGTTTTCAGTTCATCAGGATTGGAGAAGGGAGTACCATAGAAAAGACTATCTGGATGCATCACGGGATCAATACTATGATTGATCGCTGTCCTGGAGTAACCAATCTGAAAACACCCACACTCTCACTCAAAATCTGTCCCCGATGTGGGGAAGAGATAGAAATATTCTCCAATGAGATGAAGACGTCCTGTCCATCATGTGGCCTTGAGATTTTCAATGACATTGTCTCATGTATCAGCTGGTGTAAATATGCACGGGAATGTGTCGGTGAAGAGATGTATCAAAAATACCAGACTAAAAAGTGACCGAGAAATCACTCTTAAAATTCGTCCATTCACATTAGACTCATCCTGAACACCCGGCTTGCCCAGTGAGGGTTTATTTCTGCACTATTATTCGGGATAACCGGATAAGCAAAACCATCTGAACAATACAGCACCCCAGGAAGAAGAGAGTATCACCCAGATTCCCCCAGAACAGGTGTCCGAAGATCTCATCCATTGATGACGAGCTCGCCGGTGGAGGGTTCAGCCAGGTATAACCAGCACAAAATGAAGCACCGGTAATCGGAACAATCAAGGGGATAATCAAGGCGGTACATGTCTCGAGCATCCCACCGGCAAGTCCGGACTCCTCTTCTGATATCCGGGCAAAAAACAACGTGCACATCGGGACGCGGATACATGCATTATATGCACCAAATAGCAGAAGAGCGATGATAGAAGACCACTGATGAAAGAAGCCTAAAGCGATTGCTCCAAGACAGCCAAATATCACACCAACTACGCTTACCCGGAAGTATTGCTTCCATTGCCATGATTGTGCATACGTCCCGATCAACCAGACCAGGGGAATAAAGGTAATTCCAGGAATTATCAGAATCAATCCGGTAATGATTGGATCAAGATACGCCATCTCCTGCAGAAAGATACGACTTAAAAAGACAGCACCCCGGTATACCAGAACCAGCACAATGATCAGACCTAACAGGTGGAGAATGCCTGGAACCCTATACCACCCGGTTGTCAGAAACGGGTTCTTTGAATGTTTCTGGTGATACCATAGGAACAATCCGGTAAGGATACCCAAAAGCCCGGAAAGAAAAACAAGGGGTGATAAGTTAAATTTGAAGACCTCAACCAAAGAATACATGAAAAGGAAACAGGTAAGAATGAGAAGACCTGCCCCTGAATAATCAATATCTTTTAGAGAAACCTGTGAGCGACTGCAGGTACATATCCGGCCGGTCAGGTATGCTGCAAGAAAAGTAACCGGGGCAATGATAAGAAAAAACAGGTTCCATGAGTAAAAGGAGGAGATCAAAACTACGAGCGATGGTCCGAATATAAAACCAAAACTGGAACCAAGATACATAATCGCAATCCCAAATGGGAAAGAGGATTTTGGGACAGTGGAGCGGATGATCCCTCCGGATACTGAACTGACCATTGCTGATGCAACCCCAATCAGCACTGAAGAGAAGAGGTATACATACGGATGAGGAATAAGAGCAATGCACACAAAACCCGCTCCAAGAAGGAATAAACCATACCGGAATATTACACAAAGACCAATTTGATCCCCAATCCTGCCAAAAAAGATAAACAGTGATGCAATCACCACACTCTGGAGAACAACTGCCCATTCGGCAATATAATACCCATACCAATGGGTAATATCAGGAAGGAGAAAGATAATAGTTCCCAGGTATAGGGAGACAGCAACCATTCCAAAAGCAACCACCCAGATTACCAGGGTTTGGCTGGAGAGAGGTAGATTATGCCCGGACAGAATGTCTTCACTATCAGGTTTTTGCATGATGTAGTATACTCTTTTCAGAATCAGGAAGACAATCTATCCATGAACAGTAATAGGGGAGATACTGATTGTGCAATTTTTCCTTTACCCCGGTGTCCAGTGCATCATAGGCATTCTGCCATCTCCGGATAACATCATCCGGAGTATCAATGTTAAATGCAATGTATACGGGTTTTGTCTTCCATTGGTACACTCTTCGTATTTTGGTATGTTCACTCCCTTTCAGATGTTTTGTATCCATGAACATATCATCTGTACCACACCAGAGATCTACTGTTCCAGTCAGAAGGGCATCAATACAGTCATATTCATTCGGGAAAGTCATTAGGTTGGTGATATTTTCCATAATGAGTTCTTTATATTTTGCCGTATTCTTCACCACGGCGATTTGAGAAACTGCCTGAACATCATCAGGCATTACCTGAACACGAACTGGATCGTCTGCACGTGCAAAAAATGCATACTGAATGGTATCAATCGGACCAACCCATCGGAACAGAGGTGCCCGTTCCTCATTCCACGTTGTCGGAACAAGAGCAGTACCAGGAGTAGAAAGGGTTCGTCCATAGCTGGCAGACCACGGAAGAAATTCAAGGGTGTACTCCGTATCTGTATGCTCGGCAAGAAGCTTTACCAATTCTATGCTTTTTCCCCGAACCCCGCCAGTCCGGTCAAGATATGCATAGGGGGGATCGATCTCGGTATAGATAGTCAGAAATTTTGATTGATTCGCCATTAGTTCTGTTTTGCATGGGCTTTGCGGAATGACAACGCAATAAACGATAAAGAGAATCAGGAGGAATAGGAAAGCAATCGAAGAGATAACCCGGCGAAAGGGGAGAGAAATTGCCCGAAGTTCTCTATCCTGAGGTGACATCCCCGGTAACCTCCCGGACAAGACGTATCATTTCAGGCTCTGCCAGATCCCTTGGCCGTGGAGATGAAACCTGTATCTCCTTCCTGACAGATGACGGCCTATTTGAGAGAATGATGATCCGATCCCCCAGATATACAGCCTCTTCAGGATTATGGGTCACAATAAAAAAAGTAGTGCCAAGCGTATCCCGTATCCGGATCACTTCATCCTGCAGTTCATGCCTGGAGAACGGATCAAGTGCACTGAACGGCTCATCCATGAGGAGGATCTCCGGTTCTATTGCGAGAGCACGGGCAACCGCAACCCGTTGTTTCATTCCGCCGGATAACTGATGAGGGAGGACGTTCGCAAACTCTTCCATGTGCACAAGAGAGAGCAGGTCATGAACCTTTTGTGCAATCTGCCCCTTCGAAATCTTCCGGACTTTCATTCGGAGCCCATACGCAATATTGTCATATACCGAGAGCCAGGGAAAAAGACCATGTTCCTGGAATACCATCGCAGTATGACCGGGATGAAAAGCATCTCCCTCACTCCCGCAGACGGTGCCGGAATCAGCAGATTCAAGACCGGACAGGATACGAAGCACTGTTGATTTCCCACACCCGGAAGGTCCCATCAGGCATACTATCTCTCCTTTATTGATAACACAGGAGATGTCAGATAATGCCTGAAATTGTGCCTGATCATCACAAAATCGTTTTGATATCCCCTTAAGGACCAGAACCTCCATTATTCCTTCCCCTGCCAGCCAAAGAGCTTTGTCTGCCCTATTCTGAAGATATAATCCGATACGATGCCTATCACTCCGATGACAATCATACCCGCAACAATGACCTGTATCTGCCCCAGATTATACGCAAACATGATCAGGTACCCAAGCCCGGCACTTGTCCCGGGGAGCATTTCAGCCGCAACAAGACACATCCATGCAACCCCAAACGCCAGTCGAAGCCCGGTCCAGATAGACGGCAATGCACCGGGGATAACCACCGTTTTAAATTTTTCAAGGGTGGTGGCTCCCAGGGTTTGAGCTACCTCAAGCCACCTGATTCTGATACTCCTGACTCCTTCTATGGTGCTGATAAAAACCGGAAAAAACGACCCGATGAATATGATAAAGATGAGAGAGCCAAATCCAATCTTAAACCATGCAATTGCGAGAGGCATCCAGGCAATCGGAGGAACCGGCCGAAGAATCTGAATGATGGGATTTACATAATCCTCTGCTGATCTCGACCACCCACACACAAGACCAAGCGGCACGGCAATGACCACGGCAAGAAGAAAACCGTATAAAACACGCTGAAGACTGATAATGCTGTTCTCAAAGAGTGAAGCCCCACCAAATAATGGTTCAGCAGGATGAATCAGAACAGGTAAAATTGTCTCCCAACCGGGCAGAATGAAACTGTTTTGAATGTACATCGAGAGAACCTGCCAGATGACAATTACCAATACGGGAATGGCAAGTCCCTTGAGAATAGGAAGAACCCGTTTCATAATACTCCAAGTTTCGGAAGTCCGTACAGGGAGATTTGTATTCCTTCATATTCAAATGCTTCCCGCATCATCTCTTCCTGAATTGAGCTCTGTGGAACAGCAAGGATAAGTGGCCGGGCGGAAGAAGAGCGAATTTTCACCCATTCAATAAATGAATCCCAGTCGGTGCAGGGAGCAGAGTCATCCACCACAAGGCCTGATCCCCCTGCATTAATAGAATGGATAATAGAAGCAGGATTGCCCATGGACATCTGCATAAGTGACGGAACACTCCCGATATACGCAACATCAATAGCATTCTGTCCAAGACCGGTCATCACTCCTCCTCCCACCTGGCCGGGAAGTAATTGTATCTGTGTAACCGTTTTGTTATTGACACGGAGCTCACATTCAGTCGGCCGACCGGACATATGTGAGACAGGTACCAGACAAAATCCGTACCTGTCACAAATCTCTTCAGATTCCATGATTGAAACATACAGGGGAGCATACAAATCAGACGAGGGAAGATACCCGATTCGGACACGGAGAGGGATATTGGATAATACCGGTTCTGACCCATTGAGGAGCTCCAGGGCACGATTCAAAACCGTCACATTCTCCCATGAAGAAGGTGATGGGGGTATCTTTTCATAATCAGGAAGAGCCTTTTGCATATATCCCAGATCAGGAAGAAGTGCCCCATACGTAAAATTGATGTGAGGAAACGCATTCTTCTCTAATGCAAGGGGATTGAGTAAAAGACCTGCGGATCTGATGGGCTGGGAACCATACACCCATCCAGCAGTAATATTGATGGCTTCATCCGGATTCTCATGTATTCTTTTGATCCCGGCAATAGTTATCGCGGATAAAAGTGACGCAATTTCAGGATATTCAGTAATGATTGAATTTCGCATTACAAGAACATTACAGGCGGTATTTTCCCATTTCCTATCCGGAGGGATATCAGCATCCCTGGCAATTACTCTTCCTATCCCCCCCATCTCTGCCGTTGATACAACAGACTCCCATACAAAAAAAGCATCAACCTGACTGGTATTCAGGAGCTGGGGCATTATTCCTGATGTTGCATAAACGAACTGAACCTCGGAGTGATCAGGTATGTCACTCACATCATTGCCGGTAAACATGACACCCCCGAGTATAAGAGAGAACAGGATAAGTGAACAGATGAGAGGAGAATACCCGATCCTCATTCCAAGTACCATAGCACTAATCTGTATTTATCTGCACGGTTCATGCTGAATGTAAAGTCAGTGTTCATGCCTTACATCCTCATACAACATCCAATCCCTGATCATCATCGGTAAAAAATAAGCAGGATATCAAGTATATTTCCCAATGAACATCAACAAATGAAAGAGAGAGTATGAGTTCAAGATAGACCCAGGCCCTTTGAAAGCCAGTCAATCTCTTCACTCACTTTTCGAAGCTGGTTTGGATACGTTTTCATATGATGAGGCTGGCCTTTAAAGAGGATCATCCGGACATCCGCTTTACTTGCCATCTTATACGCCCGGTAGGTGGACAGAGCACTTGCCGGAGCAACAGAATTATCCTCTGTTCCCTGGAGCATAAGAAGAGGAGTCTCTACATTTTCTGCATTATACACCCCCATAATCGGAAGATAATATTCCGGATTCTCAAATGGAGTGTACTCATGATACATCCGGTTCATCACAATACCATTTGTATTTGAGACCTGTGAGTTCTCATCTGCATATCCGGCACCAGCAACTGCCACCCTCAGTGATGGATCCTGTGTAATCCAATACAAAGTAAGAATGCCTCCATTTGACCAACCAGTCACACCAATCCGGTTTTTATCAATTATACCGTTATCGGACAGATATGCAATCCCCTTCATGAAGTCCTCTATCGGCAGATCATGGATATGGCCGCCCTCAATGGACTGTGCAAATTCAAATCCCCAGTTACTACTGCCATGGTAATTCGTAGACAGGGTGATGGCACCCCGGTCAGTGATCAGATGGTACGGGAACTCCCAGGTATCACGCCAACTGTCAAAATCAGTATAGGTCGGTCCGCCATGGATGACAAAGACGAGCGGATAGGGTGTTCCCGGAGCATAACCGGGAGGATACCTGAGAATACCCTGAACCGTATCACCCTTTGCACCAGTCCATTCAATAACTTCCGATGTTCCAAGTGATTTCTGCAGAAGGTTTTCATTCAGATTTGTCAGTTTTTTCGGATTCTTTATCTCCCCTGAGAGAATATTGGCAGCATAGATTTGCGGGGGTATTGATGCTGAATTATAATTATAATAGAGCCGTGAACCGTCTGGGCTTGTTTCCAGTGCAAAAATGTTCCCCTGATGTTCCCCGGAAAGGAGTGTCATTATCCAGCCGGTATCGATCTTCTCATATCGTGCCAGCTTTGGATTTGACCCGTCAGCTAACAGGACATATACACCTCCGTCAAAAGGTGTCATCTCTACATCAGAATTGAAGAGATCTTTATGCATTTTCTTCTCCCATTGGAGAGGGATCTCTTCTAATGTTCCTGTTGCAGGAGTATACACCGCAATATCACTCGCATACTGAACGGGATATAAGAGGCCTCCATTCAGATTCAGTTCAATAAACACAGTTGAACTATCAGGAGACCAGGCAAATTCATTCTCATCCTCGAACCCCTCAATTCGGGTCATCACCTCATCCTCAGTCCCGGTGGTTGTATCAAGGACATAATAGGTAAATGACGGGTTTTCTATCCAGACTTCAGGATAGATGGACGATTTATATGCGACATATCTGCCATCAGGAGATGGATAATAGGCATAGATAACATCGGTGTTGGATGTCAGTTCTGTTACGGCTCCACTCCTGATATCATATGATTTCAAAATAACCGGGTCAGGAATTGCGTCCATAATGACAACATCACCTGGTCTGGTATCTTCTGGAGTTGCCGGAGAAGCTCCAGAATATACCAGGGAATGATCTCCAAGCCATGAAAAACCCGAGAGTAACTCATCAGATACACCTTCTTTCTTCTCCAGCTGCATCGTGGAGATATCAAGGAGAGTCAATGTC
>CAZEWE010000128.1:0-7392 GCA_964515765.1 uncultured Methanospirillum sp.
TCCGGGTTGTATTTACTCATTGTTTTCTGTTCTCAAAAGGATACCTGAAGATTATTCAGCCAGCATCTCTGATATCTGGTTCGAGGGCTTTGGGTAATTCTGTTTAATAAAGGCGAATTCCTAAGATGGGAAAATCAGAACTGTAAAAGAAAATAATATAAAAATATCAAAGAATTATAAACGAAAGAAGCGAATTAATCGCTCTGACGTCCCGGCTGGGACTTGAACCCAGGTCAAAAGCTCCGCAGGCTTCTAGGATATCCACTACCCTACCGGGACCAGAAGTGCCTTCATATGTTATTGCTCATCAGTTATGAAGGTATTCATAACTCACTTTTTGTCTTCATATGCATCCTGACAATCATCCCAATGGTTTCATTTTCAGAATCCCTGATGGAGGTTGACTGCAGGACGACATGTCTGAATGAATTATCACTCATCTTCACGGCAATATGCTGCCTGACTCCGAGAACCAGGCTTTCCCGGATCACATCCTGAAACGTATCCGTAAAGACTGTATTCTGCCTGGTATCGTAAAAAGAGAGATATTTTCCGATTGGCTTTAGGATGATATCATTCCGGTGAACATTCAACAGATGTTCCCCATACGGGTTGATAAATACAATTCTCCCACGTTTGTCCAGGATGAAATAGGCATCCAGCTCTGATAGCGCTGCACGTGCTATCCGGCGGATCTTCCCTACCTTATAATCTTTGGACTTCTTCAGGATACGATCATTGTGCAGCGCGATCTCAATGTTCGAATAGAGGTCCTTGGCATTGAATGGTTTGATAATAAAACTTGCCGGTTCAGCCAGCGTCGCCCGCTCCAGGGTTGTTTCATCATCCTGACCAGACAGAAAGATTACCGGTATATGAAAAATGGAGGTGATGAACTTCGTAGCCGTGATTCCGTCTATCTTTCCTGCAAGGTTGATATCCATGAGAACCAGGTCTGGAAGATGCTCAGCAGCCTTATAGAGTGCATCTTCCCCGGTCGCTACCTTGGCACACACGACATAATCACGCTGAATAAGAAATCTCTCAATAAGGGAGGCGATGATATCGTCATCTTCAACGATGAGTATCTCTGTCAGGGGACTTCTTCTTGTCTCAAACATGGGGTGCCTGCCAGGTTGGGATACATTCTCTCGGAGCTATATTTATCAGTTGTATATCCCGGTTTATTATAGTGCCGGGAATAACGTCCTGGAATAAATGTAATATAAATGAGAATATTTCAAGGCCTACACATTAATAGCACTTCATAGTATAAGGAACACCTTTTATAAAGTGGTGCCATTACCAATTATTCTGGTTTTATTCTCTCATTCACCGGTATTCCCGTTTGGTATACTGGTATTTTTCTGCGTCACCACCATGGAATACAATATAAAACCACTCATAAATCGATTTGAGAGCACCAAACTGATCGTACCTCCGCATCGAAAAACTCACAAACAGTTTCCTGTCAAATTTCACCTTTCCAATTTTTCTCATCCGGTGAGCGATCTCAAGGTCATCGCCGGCATCAGATACCCGGTACATCCCGGCTTTTTTGAAGGGTTCAGCCCTGAATACACTGTTACATCCTAAGGTGAAGAGCACTGTTCCGGTCAGGTATCCGATATGGGCAAAGCTGTTGGCAAGAAAGAGGTAAAACCTGTTTTTTATCGTTGCTTCAATCGGTTTTACCGGCCCATATAACATGACAACCTTCGGATCTTCAAATCCCCGCTTTATCCGGCTCAGCCAGGTGGGCGGGAGAATGGTGTCGGCGTCAGTTGTCGCGATTATATCTCCACTGGCGCGTAATGTCCCGTCATTTCGTGCCCCTCCCACCTTCGGGCTGGTCTGGATAAAGACTACATCGGCGTACTTTTCAGCTATTTCGCGTGTCTTATCTTTTGATCCGCCGTCGACGACGATGATCTCGTATTCATTTCTGGGGAAATCCTGTCGTACCAGGGATGCCAGGCACCGTTCTATACGTTCTTCTTCATTAAACGAGGGAATTACTACAGATATCATGATGTTACCAGTTCTTCATAGAGAGAGAGGTGATCGGAGCAGACCTGCTTTATATCATACTTTGATGAGTAGTCACGAGCCCGTGATGCACATGCATGCAATGTATTCTCATCTGATAGTTCTGCATGAGCGTCGTCAGGTGTTCTGAAATAACGTATCGAGTCCTGGTAGACCTCATGGAACTCAGGGATATCGCGTGCGATGACCGGCAGACCACAGGACTGAGCTTCAAGCACCGCAAGTCCGAATGTTTCGGCATAGGTTGGCATCATAAACACATCAGCTGCACAATATGCCTCTGCAATGTCCCGGACAAATCCGGTGAAAAGGACATTTTTCGGTTTTCGCTGGATCATCATTTTAATTTTGAGGTAGTCCTTGGACAATAGTCCGTATGGAAAACCTCCGACCCAGATAAAGCGTGTATCCGGATTCTTTGATGCAAGCTTCATGAAATCATAGATCCCTTTTCTCGGACTTACCTGGGCTACCGTCAGGACGACCTGCTCTTCGGGTGTAATTCCCCACAGATCTCTGAATGCCTCCCGCTTATCAGGTGACGGGGAGAAGTAATCCCGGTCGATACCATTTGGTATTCTCGTAACCGGAATATCGGGAACCATCTCCTGCACCTCCTTTTCGCATGCCTCGGATATCGTGATGATATGATCAAATTTCCGGTAGATGTCCGGGTATCGTTTATTTATTGTCTTGGTGAGGGCAAGATTTCCGATATTAACCCGGGGGGTTGAATGGGCGGTCAGGATCTTCTTTCCAGATGCCAGCCGGCGGTTCAGGAGAGCTATCGGTCCGAAGGTATGGTAATGTGAGATGTCTGCATGATACTGGTACCGCTCCCAGGTCAGGTCAATACCATTCTGCTTTTTCAGGCCACGGTATATGGTTCGTGCAACGGTTGAGCACCCGATATACTTGAAGACAAACATGTCTTCCACGACAAAATTGATCTTCATGTCTGTCCATTCACAAAATTCAGGACTGAACGGATGATGCCGTCCATATTCAGGTACTCAAACTGTGAAAACCGTCCGACCAGAGGAATGCCACGGTTTTTAAAGTACTCCCGTATTATGGTGATATTTCTGATATAATCAAGGTCATAGACAACATATGCAAACTTATTTCGCGTAATCTGTGTCGCAACGACCTGATCGACCGTGAAGAGGCCGATCGATGAGAGAGAAGTGATGACATGGTCAGTTACTTCTGCATCAGTCATGCGGGATATCTCATCGCCATCATTGTACGTGATCTCAGCAAGGACTGATGAGCATCCATCAGGGGCGGTGGTATCTGAAAAGTTTGATGGAAATGAGATCCGGTTGGCAAGAGTGGCACTGGCATCCGGAATATATGCCCATGAGTAAGGGGGAACAGTCCCGCGGATTCCAATTCCAATTGCCATTACTGAGTTATATTTCAGGTCGGCAACTGCTTTTCTCACCTCATCAGGAATGCCGTCAAGACATGGGATAAGATTCTGAAGGGGGATGGTGCTGATGATCCGGTCGGCTGTCAGGGTTTTTGTACCATCTGAAACCACATACTGGCCCTTCGATCCGGTTATTGAGGTGACCTGAAATCCGGTCAGAATGTTCTCTCTGATAGGGGCGGCAATGGCATGAATCAGGGCCTCAATTCCGCCGGTCACCGGGTATGAGAAGACTGCCTGATGGGTATAGCCTTCGGTCTCAATCCCGACTGCAGACTTGATGATGTCCTCAACCGGTGGGCGGGGGACTCTCCCCTCCATCCAGTGGGCCGACATGAGATGCGGGGGATAATTCCAGATTTTTGTGTTGTAAGGTATCAGGTATGCATCAGCAATGCCTTTTCCGAAGGTCTGGATTATCCATTCCTGAAAGTTCTGCGGACTTTGATATTCCCCCTTTTCTGAAGCAATCAGGGTTTGTATGAACTCATGCAGGCAGGTGTAACAGTCTTCTTTTGGAAGTTCTGAAAGGGCATTTTCAAAGGGATATTTCACATATTTTCCTTTGTAAAGGATTTTGGTGTTCCTGACCCGCTCTGCCCTGTTTTCTCCAAGCACATCGTGAATAAAAGATAATACTTCAGTATCCCTCGAAAAGATGATGTGGCTTCCCCCACTATCAAAGGTAAATCCGCCCGTCTCCCGGGATCTGCACAATCCCCCGGGAATTGTTTCCTGCTCCAGAACAGTTACGTCCTCTCCCTTCTCTGAGAGAATGCGTGCCAGTGTTAACCCACAAAGCCCGCCGCCCAATATTAACGTCTTCATAATCTTGAAAATGGATTGGTGATTTTTACTAAACCGTGCAAAATTCGGGTAATCATGATATCATATCTTCAATATGTCAATACATGTATGACGGACAACACAAAAAAAACGACTGCCGGAAAAAAGTGAAAGAAATCAGAACTCCGGAAGGTGAACTTTCCCATGCCTCCCAATAAATACTTATCCTCCGGTATTTTAACCGATTATCCTGCTGTTATGCAGGTTTATCAGTGACTGCCTGATAAGCTCCGGAACACCGGTCTCTACTATCTCTCCATGTCCTGGGTAGATGGCATGAAATTTTTTCTTTGCCAGCTCTTCAAATCCGTGGAGGAATGATCTCTCATAGGTGTTATCAGTGCCCCATATCATCATCGGAGTATCACCAGAGAAGAGAATCTCTTCTTCAGGGCAATATATGCAGATTGAATCTGATGTATGGCCCGGAATTGAGACAATTTCAAAATGGTACCTGCCACAGGTGATAACATTGCCGTCGATTAGGATTTGATCAATTCCAGTGGTGTAGGGTGATGATGCGCAAACAATCGCGTGAAACTCTACTTTAATCTCTTTTATGAGACGGGCATGGTCGTAATGATTATGGGTGAGTATTATTTTACTTACCGGGCTCCTGCCTATCCTCTTCTTTTTTTCACGCAGATATTCAAGGATTGCAGGATCACAGCCGGTATCGATGAGCAGGCCACCCTCTGTCGTTTCGTCACAGGAACACAGCCATACATTGGAGGTATAGATCGCACTTTGCCTGGTAAGATTGCGAATGTCCATCCCTTACACGATCCTGCTGTGGCGAATATTCCGGAGTGACTCTTCCATCAGGTGAGGGACTTTAAAGGTGATCTGGTCTCCATGTCCGGGATATATGGTTTTTACTTCAGCTGCTACAAAGAATTCATATGCGTCCAGGAATTGAGAGGTAAAATCTCCATCATGCGAGTAAATCCTCATGGGAACATCTCCTGAAAAGAGCAGATGTTCCTCTTCACAGAGAATACATAACGAATCATCACTATGACCTGGTGCATAGACCGCCATGCAGGTCTGTTCGCCGATTTGAATCTTCTGCCGGTCAGCAAGTGGAGTTGTATTGTCATTTCTGCTTTGTGGATGGGCATACACCTGCGGGTGGTATTTCTCCCTGATCTTCGGTAACATTCCGGCATGATCAAAATGCGAATGAGTCAGTACAACCTGTTCAACAGGACGTTTTCCAAGGCCGCACCTGATTCTTTCCAGTGATTCCAGGATAGTCGGGTCACGTCCGACATCGATGAGCGTATTCAGGTCTGATAATGAATGATATGTCCCGCAGATATGCCAGACGTTGGACGTGTAATATTCACTCTGTTCCGTTAGGTTTCTCACCAGCATAGTAGCCTTTTTTCCTGAATATCTGTGCGTTCATGACAATCTGATCAAAGAGCCCGTTCAGCTCCTCAGGAAGTTTCTGTGTGTGTTCATGAAGCATAAAACCCCCGACCTCAAGGGCATTATAGTACATATTCCAGACCTTCAGACGCTCTTCAGCAGAGAAGTGAAGCAGGACATTTTTGCATATGATCATGTGGATCCCGGTTCTGATGGGATCAAAGGTCAGGAGGTCGTGTTTTTTAAACTCAACCGCATTGCGGATTTCTTCAGAGATATACACATACCCAGGATCTGCGGGGTCGGTTCTGAAGTATGCCTGAAAGATCTCGGGGGGGATACGCTGGAGGTCTTTTTCCGGATATCTTCCGGTTCCGATTATCTGTACATACTGGTTATAGGTGTCTATATCGGTTGCATATATCTTCACATTCCTGAAGAGATGAGGGCCCATTCGTTCCCGAAGGAGAATTGCAAAGGTATAAGGCTCCTGGCCCATGGCACATCCGGCACTCCAGATGGTAATGGTCCGTCTGCTTTGCACAAATGGCAGAAAATGATCAATTGCCAGATTTAACGTCTGGGCATCGCGGAAGAAGAATGTGAACGCCATGGTATCCTTTTATGTGGTTCTCTCTGCTCTGAAATTGCACACCGCCATGGATCACCTGATGACAAGTATCCGGCGGGTAAGACTTTTATGCACTCGTTGTTCGTAATATCCGATGATCTCACAATACTGCTGTGCCAGTGGTCTGATGTCCTGATGAGTGACCAGAACTGAGTGGTTCCCCTTTTTTACCACCCGCTTGATCTCGGTGAGTGCCTGCTGATACAGATCATTGAGTCCGTTTCCGATAATGGTAACCGACTGGCCATAGGGAAGATCTGAAACCACATGATCTATGGATCCATCCGGGAAGGGGAGGTAGCGGGCATCGGCAACCCCGGTCATTGCAGCGGAGAGGTTTTTTCTACTCCCTACAATCATCTCACCATCTGCATCAGTCCCTGCTGCCTTGCATCCGATGAGTGAGGCTTCAATCAGCGTCCCTCCGGTACCACAGAACGGGTCAAGTATCCATTCTCCTGGCAGGGCTCCGGACATATTAATAAGTGCCCGGATCATCCGTGGCATCATGACACCCGGGTGAAAGAACGGTCTGTTCCCAGGTTTTCTGGTGTGGTAGGGGGACCGGTCAAGCTCCCAGATGAGTTCTCCGAAATAACAGGTTCCTCCAGCAATGACTGCCCTGAATATTGTATCCGGCGATGAGACTGATACCTGCCCCTTCACATGGTACCCGATAAGACGTTCAAGTTCTCCGGATGATGTGTCCATACCATGGTCGGCCATCTTTTTGACCCTGCCACAGAACGGTCCGATAGATGTGATATCAAGGTCCTCTAACATCTGAATGAAGGACTCTTTGTCAGCCGGACATGTCCCGATATACTTCATTGCCGCGTGAGTATAGGCAAACCGGTCAATGATTTCAATGGACGGGGCCTCTGTAATGAGAACCTGTGTATTCTGTTCGAAGACCGGGAGAATTGCTTTTACTTCTTCGACAGGGATTGCCGGGTGCTCCCCGGATAATTCAAGGATGAGTTTCACTCATGCTCCTCTATGGTATTGAAAAAAATCAGGCGGCAAATGCATTTTCTATGGTAGAGAGGATGACTTC
>CAZEWE010000129.1:0-5040 GCA_964515765.1 uncultured Methanospirillum sp.
AACCATGTTTTGTGTCAAGAAGGGGCCATGCTTTCTCTCTTCCGGATACTGTCTCGCGAATCTGATCTTCAGGCATACCAGTCTCCCTCATATGGTTCTCCCATCTGTTTCGGTATATCGATTCAATCCAGTCCTCTTCTGGTCTCATAACATCTCCGCATATGAAAAGTCCGCCCGGATTTAGTTTGTGATATATCTCATCAATGAGGTTTTTACGGAAATTATCAGAGATGTGATGGAGGGTAAGTGTTGATATAATACAATCATAGTTCCCTTCAGGCAGGCCGGTGGTGATGTCACCTTCGATGAATGTGCACCCGGTAATTTCTTCTTTTCTTTTTGCCAGTTCCAGCATCTCTGGAGATTTATCCATGCAGGTGATCTGGTAATCCGGGTTTTGGGTAAGCATGAGTGCGGTGAAATAGCCGGTCCCTGAACCAAGTTCCATGATAGAGATCTTCCGGTGTGGAATGAAGGAAAGGCATGTGGAAAAGAAGAGTTCAGCATTCGGAAGGATACGAAAGAGATTCGTGTCGTACTGAGTGATCCGGTTCAGATAATGTTCGTGATCAGACATCATAATTACATGGGGTTATTGCCCCTTAATGCATAGGAAATAATCTGTGAAAAAAAACCAGGATTTTTCAACTCCTCTGAACATTCATCGGGAACATCTGATGAATGATTTCATAATAACATATACAGGGTAAAAATATTATTGACTACAACTGCAATAACCTGAATAATCAGAATTAGGAATGTTATCCATGCAGCAAGGGGATAATATCGCTCTGTTGTTGAGAGAGAGTAATAAGCCCAGGTCAGAAATAGTATTTTTGCAAGAGTCATGATTGGCCAGAACCACAGAGTATTTTGGAAAGCATTAAAGAGTGGGTTTAATTCCACACCTCCATAGTCCAGCACAAGTTTTGTTGTCAGAAGATCGAGAACCTGGACAGTGAATAATGCGGTGATAGCCATCATCCAAGTGAGATCCGGACGCGAGATATGTGATTTATCAATCCATGTTGCCTTTCGACGGGTTCCGGTTCTGCCATACATGCCCATGTGAGATACCTAAACGAACCGGTTAATAAATGAAACTCAGGACCGCTGAAATACGATTCCAAAAAACCCGATTCGTGTGAAGTAAATGGGATTATTGTGATTGAGGATGAATTTCGGGAATTGTATGTGAAGAACTAAGAAATTGTTCATAGCACGCATGTCCTGAATGAGGTGTTAGTATTGGAATAGAAATATTGATTTTTGATAAATAGGAATGAAAATTGGAGATTTCTTCTGATTTATCGTTTCAATGGGCGTATTTTTATTCCTACCATGAAAAATTAGTAGAGTGGATATATGTTAATACCCCTGATAATTCATATGAGGGAAAAATCACCATGAGTAACCATGGAGACATATCATGAATCAGATTATGTTTCATGAATTATATTCCTGCCAGAAAAAAGAGTAAAAAGTGAAATAATATCAAAAACACGAAATAAACGTATTATAGTTTTCAGGTCACTCCGTTCTCCCAGATCGTAAACCACCAGTCATCCACAGACCTGCTAAACCGGGTATATTTCTCATCAAGCGATGTGACATCTTCAGCAACAATTTCTTCTTTCATTTTGACGATCCGGTTATTCCCGGTATCGCTCACCAAAATGTGCCCATCATCCTGAACGAACATATCTGCAGGGCCTTCCAGATTAATACCTCCGTTCATCACCCACCTGGAAAGTAATTGGCCTTGCAGGTTGAATTTTTGTATCCGGTTATTTCCCCTGTCGGCCACGTAGACATTTCCGTTTGAGTCCGCAGTAATTCCCTCCGGTTCATGAAGATTACCTTCTTTGGTTCCATCTGTTCCCCAGTACGAGATAAACTGCCCTTTTGTATCGTATATTTTTACACCTGATGTAGAAAAATCGGTAACCAACACGTACCCGTTCTTCGCTGCAATACCAAAAGGTGCCATAAGGTGACCACCCAGAGTCCCCTGTTCCCCCCATTGTGAAATCATCGTTCCATCAGAAGAATACTTTAAAATCCGGTAATTTGCAATGTCTGCAACGTAGATAATTCCATCTTCGTCGATTGAAATCCCGGTTGGTCTTGCAAGCCGTGCGTAATTTTCTGAAGATATGTTCCAGTAGGTAATACTATCTCCATTACCGGAAAATTTCTGGATCCGGTGGTTATTTGTGTCTGCCACATAGATAATGCCTTCATTGTCGAGGGCAATGTCTGAAGGATTGTAAAATTCACCAGGGCTGCCTCCTTTCTTTCCCCAGGATCTAATCCAATCTCCGGAAGAAGAAAACACCTGTATTCTGTGATTTGCGTAATCAGCAACGTAGATAGTTCCATCCGACCCGGATGTTATCCCTCCTGGAAGGGATAGTTCTTCAGGTCCGTTTCCACCTGAACCCAATGATGAGACCATTTTAAACGAAACTGGTTCTAATTCTGCCGCCTCGAGAAGGTTTTTCTTAAAAAACAGATTCTCCAGCATTATCAAAGCTTCATCATTCTCTGTTGATTGCAAAAAGGTGTATAGATTCAGCAGGTTACGAAATCCCTTTTCGATAACTGATTGTGATGAGTAATCTTCTCTTTCTTCCCACGATTTTCCATAAGGGAATCTGATGATTTCTCCAACATATGTATTGGTGGTGTAGATATCACCGGCAGTTATCACCAGTCCGTACATTCGTGGTCTGTTATAGATATTTGACGGACCTGGAATGATCTCATCTAAAAATACCCCATTCTGATCAAATCTCTGGATCCTGAAGTTGTTCGTGTCAGCAATATAAATGGTTCCATCGGTGTCTGCAATTATGCCGGTTGGAATGGAAAATCTGCCTGCTCCACCCCCTTTCGAACCCCAGGTCTGCAGCCATGTTCCATCGGGAGAAAATTTCTGAACCCTGCAATTCTGGGTATCGGTGACATATAATGCTCCATCTGGACCAACTGAAATACCCCATGGTCCCCTGAGATCACCATCCTGAATTCCTTCACCTCCCCAGGCAGAAAGAAACCTGCCGGAAGGATCCAGTTTGACAATCCGGTTATTCCCGGTATCAGCAACATAGAGGTTTCCGTCAGGCCCGAATGAAAGCCCGGTGGGTCTGGAGAACCGTCCCTCCCCGTTTCCGTGTGTTCCAATTCCTGAAAGATATCTGCCGTTGGCAGTGAACCGTTCAATTCTCCCGTATCCCTGGTTAGTGATGTGAATAATGCCTGACGCATCTATTGCAATGCCACCCGGGTCATGAAACCTACCTCCGGGAACTGTAGTATTATCAATGGTGAAAAGGATATTTCCGGAAGGATCTGTCTTAATCACCCTGTCATTTCCTGAATCCACGACAATCATTGAGCCATCTGAATAGCGATGAAGGGCTGAGGGGTACTGCAGGGGCGGGCTTTGAACCTCCTGAATTATTACATGGGTCGTGAACTGGTTTTGCTTCTGTTTTATAATGATTGTTGTGGGTACTGACTCTTTCTTATCATGTGCAGGTGACGTGTTTTGTTGTTTTTCTGCCATCAGGGAAATGGTATTTGTCCCTTTGTCACCCATAACAACCGTTCCTGATGATAGTACGGCGATACGGGGATCTGATACGGTTTTTCCCAGAACTCCTTTCCGAATGAGTTCTCCCTTTGAATCAAGGATGAACAGATGATCCTGGTTCAGGGCTGAACAATAAATATACTTGTCTGGCCCAATTGTGATATCAGTTGGTCGGGTGTATTTATTAAGTCCCATTTTTTCCGGTGGCCAGTCATCGATCCGGATTCCATCATTTGAGTATTTCAGAATATACCCAGAATCTGTATCGATAACGTAGAGGTTATCTTCATTATCTGTTACCATCGGACCTGGTGAACCTTGGTACCTCCCATTCCGATATATCTTCCAGGTTTTTTCGAGCATCCCCTGATTATTCAGTTTTCGGATGGTCTTATTAATCGGCTCAGTCACGAAGATATTTCCCTTTGTGTCAACGGCTATCTCCTTGGATCCAAAGTGACCAACGCTTTTGTTTGCAGGAATTTCATAAGAGTATAGGAGGTTCCCATAGGGATCAAACACATCAATCCGGTCAACTCCTGAATCCGGAACATAGATAGTACCATCTCTGTCAGCAGCTATCCCTCCAGGGTGAATGGTAAATCCATATCCTGGTTTCCATCCTCCCCAGGATCTTAAAAATGAGCAATTCGGAGAAAAAACCTGGATCCGGCAATTTGATCCATCTGATACGTAGATGTTTCCTCCCGGACCAACCAGGAGATCATTGATGCTATCAAATTCCCCAGGTGCTGAACCATACTGTCCCCATTCAGATAGGATATCATATCTGACAGATTCCATAGTTACCCCGGCATTCTGATTATGTTTTATGTCTGCTCCTGTTACCGGGAGGAACACGAGGACGAGGTAAAACAGGATAATCAGTATCGTAGTCCATCCGATCCAGAGAGATCGTTGTTGTGTCATTTTGAAAAAGGAGATGGCTTGTTATTCTTCAGTTTGATGAGTTTTCCGATGGAGGGTTTAAGGGGTTATAGAGCAGGAGAATAATAGTCTCCCGTCTCCACTCCTGAAACAAACTCTGCTGCATACTCATTAAGCACATCCGCCAGATTCAAATCTTTACATTCATCCGGGTGGAGGGCCTTTGCCAGATATACAAGACCTGCTGGACTTCTGGGTCCGAAAATAAGGTCACCGTTCAGTACATACACCTGCTTATTTTTTATTGCATCAAGAGATTCAAATCCGGTCCTGGTGAGAACACTCTCCCGTACCTGGGCCAGCGTTTTATCTGGTTTTAAGGATGCAGTCTTGATTATGATATCAGGATTTTCACTGATAACCCATTCAGGAGTGACTTTTGGCCACTGCTCTCCGAGATCTGCTGCCAGGTTTTTCCCTCTGGCTATCCCCATGAGAATATCAATGCCACTGTCTTTCCCCTGGGCTGAATAATCTGAATATCCCTCAATATA
>CAZEWE010000129.1:5140-7375 GCA_964515765.1 uncultured Methanospirillum sp.
GAAACTAACCGGATCCCATCGATGGCATAACTCAATGGATTAAAGTGTGCTACCGTTCTCAGCCATTCAGGCATCTGGTCATATGGCATCATCGCGGTAGATGTAAAGAAGATAGGCATGGTTACCATTGCATTGACTGCAGAATACTGATCATGATCGCCAACATAAATCGCAATGGTTGTGGCAGCAGATGAGAGCAAAGTCCCGAAGATGAAGAGGATAAGATAGGTAATCAGAAGCTGGGAGGGTGAGTACAGGCGGGCTCCAAGCAGGAATGCTATGAAAAAGATCACCGTTGTCTGGATAAGGCCACGTATGGTAATTACCAGGATTTTACCAAATAGAATACTCTCACGGGGTGGAGGCAGGGCCAGGAATTTATGAAAAAATCCGAGCATCCGGTCCATGATAAGCAATCCTCCCCCGGTCATTGATGCAGAAAGTGTTGTCATTGCAAGAATGCCTGGCGTTACAAAATCTATGTAATGATCTGTGAACCGGATGGGAAGGGCAAGACCCACAAATATCAGCCATGCTGCTGGCATGACCATAGCGGAGACAAATCCCCATCTTCCCCGGAACCACCGGATTAAATCCCGCTTGCAATATACCAGAATCGGATTCATCCTCTCCTCCCGGTCATATTTCGAAACGTGCTTAAGTTAAATGGACCCTTATCCTCTTCGGTTCCGACAAGATGGAGAAATACATCATCCAGTGATGGTTTTCGAAGTGACATGGCGGTTACTGTTACGCCACTTGCAGTTAGGGCATCTTTGATCTGAGGGAGGGCCTGATCTCCAGAATCAGCATAAAATATCAATTCTTCATCTTCTACAAAGGCAAATCTGACACCGGGAAGATCCACTCCCTTAAAGGTACCGGTAACCGATACCGAAATTACATCTTTTGAGATTATTTTTTTAAGATTTTCCGGAGTATCTGTCGCCTTGATAGTGCCATGATCAATAATTGCAACCCTATCACAGTACTTATCTGCTTCATCCATGTAGTGTGTCGTTACAAAAATCGTCATTCCGTCATTGCGGAGTTTTTTGATATGCTCCCAGATTTTTTTTCGTGCTGCAACATCAAGACCGACGGTGGGTTCGTCAAGGAATAGCACTTTTGGATTATGAACAAGTGCCTGGGCAAGTTCCAGCCGTCTTCTCATTCCCCCTGAGTATACTTTGGCATATTCATCAGCACGGTCGGATAGTTCCAATATCCGGAGTACTTCTTCAGATCGTTCAGCCGGGTTTTGAACTCCGTACAGTTCAGCAAACATCTGGACATTCTCCCGTCCGGTAAGCCTGACATCAACTGCCATGTCCTGCGAAACATAACTGATCGACTCCCTGACCTTCCTTGGTTCGGTCTGAATGTTATATCCACAGATTTCTGCCGTCCCGTCGGTTGGTTCGAGGAGCGTTGTCAGCATCAGAACCGTGGTGGTTTTTCCTGATCCATTCGGACCAAGAATGCCAAATATCTCGTTTCCTACAGACAGGTTCATTTGGTTTACTGCACAAAGAGTTCCAAAGTTTTTTGTAAGTTTCTTAATAATTATTCTATTATCCGGGCAGTTTTCGATTTCTTTTTTCATTCAGATCACATTACCGGTTTGGCAGATATCTGGTCTTCTGCCTTTTTCCAATCCGGTAATACGTACCGGCCTGCATCAGTTGTGATAAACTGCATGGGCACTCCATACACTGAAATGATATTTTCCTCAGTCATTACCTCATCAACAGTTCCCATACTCACAATCTCTCCTTTATCCAGCAGGATTACCCGATCTGCGTAATGATAGGCAAAATTGAGATCATGCACCGCTACCAGAACAGATCGACTTTTTAGGCCCGCAATTCTTTTAATCATCTGGAATACATCAATCTGATGCCTGATATCAAGAGCACTGGTTGGTTCATCAAACAGGAAATAATCCGGTTCCTGGGCAATTGCACGGGCAATGAAAACCCGTTGTCGTTCTCCACCCGATACTTCAGTGAGCATCTTTTCAGCCATGGATGTGATATGGAGCATTTCCATTGCGGTATCGACTTTTGCCAGGTCATGCTGGGTCAGTGACCATTGTACATGGGGGCGGCGACCAAGAATAACGGCTTCAAGGACCGTTGATGAAGTGAGATACTGAAAATCCTGGGGGACATATCCGATCTTTTTTGCAACTTCATTCCTGGATATTTCGGATATATCTCTATCATCCAATGT
>CAZEWE010000130.1:0-7012 GCA_964515765.1 uncultured Methanospirillum sp.
GGAGTATGCATACCTCTTCATCCTTCTTCCGGTCATCATAGGAACCATATATCTTGTCGTCTATTCGTATATTGTCTGGAAACAGGAGAAGATCGCATGATACAAAACAGGTCTGGTACTAAATTGGTGTTCCCCATCTTGTTCGTCCTCCTTCTGGTCTGCCTTCCGGTGGCAGGAGTCATGAGTCCTGAAGAGTGGCGGATGACTGCTCCGGGCAATTTTTCCACGCTCTCTGCCGAGGAGGTTGCCTCAGTTGCAGAGCCGCTTGTTGACAATGGAACATATCCAAGCCTTGTTATCATCCTTGAGGATCGGAATGGTTCTGCACTCTACACCTTTGGGATGGCAGACAGGAGAGCAGACCTTGCCCCCGATAATCGCACTACCTTTGAGGTTGGATCGGTTTCAAAGACCTTCACCGGCCTCTTGCTCGCCGATGCAGAACTCCGGGGTATGGTGAACCTGTCTCTCCCCATACAGACCTATGTTCCGGAGGGAGTGATTGTTCCCTCATGGCAGGGCAGGGAGATTACCCTCTCTGATCTTGCAACCCATACATCAGCACTCCCCAATGTGCCGGATGATTTTTACCGGTACCAGAAGGAGAGCGACCCAATCGAAACCCAGGCTGAATCAACCTTCAGAGGATATGAAGAGATACCGCCAGATGTGGTGTATGCCTGGATCTCAAACCTGACTTTGACGCGATCTCCGGGTGAGGAGTGGGAGTACTCCAATGCAGGGACGGCCATTGCAGGAGATATCGTTGCCCGGGTGCAGAACAGAACCTATCCGGAACTCGTGAACGAGCGTATCCTCACCCCGCTTGGCATGAACAGCACCTCTGCAGGGTGGAGATCTGATCTTCTGGAGCGTTCTGCGGTTGGATACCGGGGGTATGCCCCGGACCATGATGAAGGGATGGTCATCAGGTACAATGATTTCTGGACACCGACGGCGGGTATCATCTCTGATGCGGATGATATGGCAGTCTACCTAGCCCTGCAGCTTGGGTTTTTGGATCTACCGGACGGGCTTATGAAAGCCGTCAATCTGTCACACGAGCCCCGGGCGATCAGGTCAACTGAAGAGGTCGATCTCTGGCAGTCGCTCTTCTGGGACACGTTTGAGACAGAAGGCATTCCCCGGTTACATCTAAAGGCCGGTGAGACCAACCGGTTCATGGCCGATATTGCATTTGTGAGGGATGAGGGGATTGGAGTTGTTGTTCTGAGCAATGTGGCATACTTTGAAGACACTCATGTCGAGAACGATGTTGCCATTCCACTCATCAAACTGATGCTGCAGAAAAGATAACCAATACCGAGAAGAATACTAAGAAGAAACTTTGGACCTCCTGATGTGAAGGCCAGCCATACCAGAGGAATACTCAGACAATCCGGATGATACAGGGAAAAAAGGGAGAAGACATCCAGTATGCAGTACTATCCAGCACCTGAGGAGGTGATAGAGATGAGTGATCTGATATCTGCAGTCGAATCTGCATTTGTGGATCATGGAGCAGGAAGAAGTGTGATGCCTCCGAAGGTCTATGTGAATCTTCCGGGGGGTGATTTCAGAACAATGCCCTCGTATATCCCCTCCCTTCAGACTGCAGGAGTAAAGATTGTGAACGTTCACCCTGAAAACAGGAAGGCAGGTCTCCCAACCGTGATGGCAGTCACTATCCTTCTGGACCCCCCCACCGGAAAACCGGTTGCAGTTCTGAATGCAACCACGCTGACCGACCTTCGGACCGGGGCCTCGGCAGCTGTTGCAACCAGGGCTCTGACTCATAAAAAATCCGGTACCATCGGGATTATTGGATCAGGGAGACAGGCTGACTCCGGCCTTCTGGCCCTTTCCCATGTCATAGAGCCGGAAGAGGTGCTGGTATGGTCCAGGTCCCCAACTCATGCAGACGAGTTTGTTCAGCGGTATTCTCATCTCCCGATACAATCCACCGATATTGAATCAGCTGCAGGGGCAGATATTTTGCTGACCGTTACCCCCTCAAAAACCCCGCTTATAAAAGATGAGTGGATCTCTGACGGGGCCCATATCAATGCCGTTGGGGCTGATGCTCCCGGCAAGCAGGAACTTGATCCCGCAATACTCAGGCGGGCGGATGTCTTCGTGGATGATATGGACCAGGCGACCCATTCCGGTGAGGTGAATGTGCCAATCCGTGAGGGAATATATACCCCCTCGCAGATCAGGGGAACCCTTGGCGGGGTGCTGACGGGGGCGATCCCAAAACCCACCCCCGGCACGATCACAGTCTTTGACTCAACCGGGCTGTCCATTACCGATCTTGCAGCAGCCCACCTCGCCATTGGGAAGGGAACGATCATTGACCTGCCGTTTATGCAGAATGCCAATACACCGGGGATTAGCGGAGTGAGAGAATGAAGAAGGTTTACTGCCCGTCATGTGGAAAAGAGAACAGACCGGATGCCCGGACCTGTGCATATTGTGCCATGCCTATTGATGATGAACCTGTACCGCATGTAGAGCCAATATCTCCGTACGATGACCTCTTTTCAGACGATGTCATCCCGAAGCAGCCAAAACCTAAAGAAAAAACACTGAAAGGACCGGTGCTCGAACCGGATGCTGATTTCTCCGAGCCTGCCAAAAAAAGCCGGATGCAAATTCCATTGCCGGGAAACCGGGATATGGCATTTCTTGCAGGGATTGTCGGTGTAGGGATCATTCTTATCCTGGCTTTGTTCTTCCTGCCATCCGCCCCGGCACCGGAACAAGAGCCGGTCCAGGCACCGGTGGTTACGCCAGAGGTCACCACAGAAATAATCGAGACCCCAAAACAGACACCGGATATTCAGTCAGGGACAGGATACACCCTGTTTGATAACTTCTCAGACAAGGAGAGCGGGTGGGGCACCTATGAGAGTGATACATTTCTCAAATATTACTCAGGGGGAGAGTATCACATGATCCAGAAGGGAGAGGACCTCTCTGACCGGGCCCTTCTTGGAAAGGATGTCGCGGACTTCGCTTTAGAGGTGGACACACGGCTTGATTCCGGCCCGCTGACCGGCCAGTACGGGATGATATTCCGTTTTGATGACGGAAACTACTACTCATTCGGGATAAATGGCCGTGGCTGGTTTACGGTCCGAAAACACATGGACGGAAAGGTGTATGAGATGATTCCCCTGACCGAGACCTATATTCTGAACAAAGGGTATGAAGCAAACCGGCTTGGAGTCAAGGCCGAAGGGAATACGCTCAGCCTCTATATAAACGGGAAGATGGTCAGGGCCCTTGCAGACACATCCCTTACCCACGGAGACATAGGGTTCTTTGTATCCCGCCTGTCAGAACAGGGATTTGTAAAAGAGCAGCCGGTCCATGTTGCCTTTGATAACTTCAAATTCGGGGAGTTATAACCCAAAAAATTTATTGAGGGCGGATATCTGAAAAGCACCAGGTTCCGGAGAGCCCCTCGCCAAATGCAAAGTAATATCCCACGACAGAGGCGGAGTCAAACCGGCTCTCCCCATCATCCGCATGCAGATCTGAAAACGGAATGGTGATAACAGAGTCGTTCTGTCCTGGTTCATTGCGTATTTCAGTATAATATGTTTTTTTATCTTCATGACCGGTTCCCGAGTACACGGCCCATCTGAATTCTGCATCAGGATTGTCAGTATTCAGCCTGAACGAGATGGCATCAGAACCACTCCAGTCTGCGGGTGTGTCAAATAACTGCTCAACACTTGCCCAGCCTCCGGGGACGACTGAAATATCCACACAGACCTGGTCTGATCCTTCCTCAAATCCGGCGCTGCCACTTCCCCTGGTAATAACCGAGTCATCATCAGCGTAGAGATCCCAGACTCCTGGTAGATCCTCCGTACCGGTGAGGAGAGGAGTACCAATAACAGGAGAAGGCGTTGGCTCATCAAAAACTTCCTCTGATACAACAGCAGGTTGTGACGTCAGCGTTGGTACCACCGGGGGAATCTGGGAAGCTGGTTCCTGAACTGGAATTACTCCTTTCGCACCCACCCACCGGTTGTAGTACATATTGAGGAGCGGGATAAATTCACGGGTCGCCTTCACATTCCCGAGAGCATTGGGATGTGCATCATCTGTCGGATAGGCACAGGTTCCATCGCCATGGGTATTGACATAGGAGATCTCCCCGCCGCTTACCTGATGATGATTATCCGGACTGCTCAAGATCGCGTGAAGATCAAAGACGCCGACATTCACACCCGGATAGTCGGAAAGCCAGTCTTTCACCAGCCATTCACTGAATGCACGACCATTTTTGGAGGAGCCGGGATCACAATCCGGAGGTGGTGTGATCGCAATAAAGAGTTTATCAGGACGGGATGCAAAGTAATCCAGTATTGTGTTGTAGACATATTTCGCGCCTGATACGCTCATGCCCGGTTCATTCCCGGCAGGATCATCGGGTCTTCCCTCCAGGTTTGAATTCGGGAAACAGGACTTGAAGACGATTATCTCATTTTCTCCACCAGGATCCGGGAATGGCCGATTATAATAGTCCCATCCGGCAGCATCATCGTCTGATTCCGTATACACGGCATTCATAACTCCGGTATTTTCAGGGTACCGAAACCATTCCAGCCAGTCAGGAATATCGGTCCGGTCACCGATTCCATCAGGACCCCAGCCATAATAGGTGTCACTGACAAAATAGGAATTCTCACCCAGGGCCTTTGCAAGACCACCATTATCATCAGATAACCAGCCCTCCCCTACGGAATGGTGAATGAAGATGAGTTTTACCGGAGTAGAGGGGGGATTTCCATTCATGTCACCAAAACCAGGGCTGCAGAGTAAGAGAACAACAAGACACCCGGAAAGGATCATGAGAGTACTTTTTTTCATCGTATCAACCTTCTGTACCAGCAGGTACCTCACGGTCTATCTTATCACCAGAGGTAATGAATTCATCCACACCGACTGATCAGAGGAAAAATCAGGTAGGAAAATAAAAAATAATCAGGTCATTTGATCACAGACAGCCATACACCAATGAAATCATATACCATACTTATTATCGGCGGAGGTCCGGCAGGACTATTCTGCTCTCTGCTTTTAGGAAAAGGCGGGCTTAAGACACTTCTCCTTGAAAAGATGCCATCATGCGGGAGAAAACTTCTCCTATCCGGTTCAGGTCAGTGTAACCTGACGCATACCGGACCGATATCTGAATTCATGTCCCATTACGGGGAGCATGGAAAATTTATCAGATCTGCCCTGATGCATTTCTCAAATGACAAACTCATCAGCTTTTTTCAGGACCGGGGAGTAGAGTTTCGTGATGATGGCAATGGAAAATATTTCCCCGAATCAGGAAAGGCACGGGATATCCTGAGTGTCCTGCTCAAGGAGGCTGAGGAGGCAGGAGTCAGCATCCATACCGAAGAGCCGGTCCTTTCCATCAGTCATGATACATCCGGATTTACGGTTACCACCCGGATTGATACCTATCATGGTACCGGAGTGGTGCTCGCAACCGGGGGATCTACCTATCCTGCAACGGGATCCACCGGTGATGGATATTCCCTTGCACAGGCCCTTGGACACACGATTGCAGAACCAGGCCCTGCCCTGACACCGATACATATTCCGAATTTTCCCTTCCGGGACCTTTCCGGTATCTCCTTCTCCCAGGTACCGCTCACCCTGTACCGGGAGAAGAAGAAGATACGTGAAGCACGAGGGGATCTTCTCATCACTCACACAGGATTTTCCGGACCTGGAATCCTTGACATGTCCAGGTATTTCAGAACCGGCGATGAACTCAGGGTCTCGTTTCTTCAGTATCAGAATGTCAATACCGCCCGGGAGGACCTGATCTCCCGTCTCTCATCAGGCGGGGTGAAACAGGTAAAGACCATCCTTACCGGCCTTCCTCTTCCTGAACGGTTTGTCAGAAAGATCATGGAACTGGCAGAAGCTCCTCCTGATGTGACATGTGCGCAATTTCCAAAGGAGCTGAGAAACCGGCTAATCACCATGCTACTTGAGTATCCGGTCCAGGAGATGAGACCGGGTGGAGAGAACGAGGCCATGGTTTCACGGGGAGGGATATCCCTTGATGAGGTGAAAAAAGACAGTATGGAGTCACGTATCGTGCCCGGTCTGTACTGCATCGGTGAGGTCCTTGATATTGACGGAGACTGTGGAGGATATAACCTGCAGGCTGCCTTCTCCACCGGGGCACTTGCTGCTGAACATATATTAAAAAAGATGAACGCTTTGTGATATCAGGTTCAGGACTGGGTAATTCCCCCGGCTTCCCTGATAAGCCCGCTCATATCTATCCAGATGACCAGTTCTTTCTTACTCTCTCCTTTCTCACCAACATCTTTTTTGATGACACCAAGGATATGAGAGTCTTCACCGGCTCCATGAGAGGTCTGATCGATATCGGCAATATTCACAGTCAGGACTGAGGTAACTTCATCCACCACAACGCCGGTCTTTCCGTCGGTTACAGACTCATCAAGAACTATGAACCTGAGGTCTTCAGTATCTGCAGAATTTCCTTTCGTTATTCTCAGGAGCTGGCGAAGATCTACGATGGTTGTTATCTCTCCCCTAAGGTCGATAATCCCCCTGATATATGCCGGAGCATGAGGGAGTGGAGTTATCTTGGATGCTTCGACAATCTCCTTCACGTCAAAGAGGTTGACAGCAAATTTGTCGACACCGATGATGAACTCGACAACCTGTACCTCCTCGTTTCCATGCTCATTTGTTGTTACCCCTGCCGTTTGTGTTGCTGCCAGAACCATCTAAACCACCTGTCTGCATGAAACCGGTATGGACATACTCCTTCCGAAGCGCTCCATCCCCACCGAAAAACCCGGCAATTTCTTTCTCATCATATGAAATACTCTTAATAATTCAGCAGGGTCTGCCGGTTGCCCCTCTGAACGTATATGATGTCAACGAGTACCTACTTGGGTATAATCCTTTATATTCTTATACACACCTGCGTACA
>CAZEWE010000131.1:0-7005 GCA_964515765.1 uncultured Methanospirillum sp.
AGATCTATCCCCTGTCTACCATGGTCTCACGCCTTACCGGAGTCCCGTTTGCAACCAACAAACCGATCGTCGGAACGATGGCATTTACCCACGAGAGCGGTATCCATGCTCACGGTCTGTTCAGGGATTCCCGGACATATGAACCGATAGCACCTGAACTGGTCGGAAGAACGCGGCGTATAGTCCTCGGAAAACATTCCGGATCAGCATCGGTAAAGGCAGCCCTGACTGAACTTGGCTACACACCAAATCCCCGCCAGCTTGAGGAGATGGTAAAACGCATCAAGGCACTTGGCGATGAAGGGAGACGGGTTACCGATACGGATGTCATGGCGATTGCCGATGCCGTTATGCTTCTTGAATGCAGGCCGGTCATCTCGCTCAAGCAGTACACCGTTGTTTCGGGGACTAATGTGATCCCGACAGCTTCTGTCACGATGCAGGTGAACGGAAAGGAAGTGACCGGTGCAGCAACCGGCGACGGACCGGTGGACGCAGCACTCCGGGTATTGCAGCAGTCTGTTGCAGTTGCCGGTGATATCAGACTTGAAGAGTATCATGTCGATGCAGTCACCGGTGGAACGGACGCAATGGTAGAAGTTACCGTAAAACTGAGAAAAGATGGACAGACCATAACATCACGCGGGGCCAGAACCGACATTATTCAGGCCAGCGTGGAGGCGGTCATCACCGGGATGAACCGTCTGCTGAGGGAGTATCATGAAAAGCGGAGCACAAATACTGATTGAAGGATTAAAGGAACAGGGAGTCGACATCATCTTCGGATATCCGGGTGGTGTTGTTCTTCCGATTTATGACGAACTCTATGATGCAGATATTCGTCATATCCTTGTTCGTCATGAACAGGCCGCTATTCATGCAGCAGACGGATATGCACGGGCCAGCGGAAAGACTGGTGTCTGTCTTGCAACATCAGGGCCGGGAGCCTGCAATCTGGTCACCGGCCTTGCGACAGCATACATGGACTCTATTCCGGTAGTTGCGATCACCGGTCAGGTCCCGACATCACTTCTGGGGAATGACGCCTTTCAGGAGTCGGACATTACCGGGATTACCATGCCGGTTACCAAACATAATTACCTGGTAACTGATGCACATGATCTGAGACGCGTCATCAGGGAGGCATTTCACATTGCGAGTACCGGACGAAAAGGGCCGGTCCTCATCGATCTTCCAAAAGATGTGTGCACTGCTATGGTGCAGGATGTTGATGGTCCGGATGAGCAGCCACGACTCAGGGGATATAAGCCCAAGTATCAGGGTCATAGCAAGATGATCCAACGGGCAGTTGATCTCCTGCTTCAGGCAAAACGGCCGGTCATATATGCAGGAGGCGGCGTCATCTCGTCTGATGCATCTGCTGAGCTAGTGGCCCTTGCTGAGAAGATGTGTATGCCAATCACCACCACCCTGATGGGATTAGGATGTATTCCGACCGATCATCCACTGAACCTTGGCATGCTTGGGATGCATGGGACCGAATATGCTAATTATGCCATAACAGAATCAGACCTGCTCTTTTCCATCGGGGTCAGGTTTGATGACCGGGTTACCGGGAAGATTGAGGCTTTTGCACCCCAGGCAAAGATAATCCATATTGATATTGATCCTGCGGAGATTGGGAAGAATAAACAACCCGATGTTCCGATCGTCGGGGATGCGAAGAGTGTTCTCACAGACATACTGAGGAAGGTGCCAGAGTCATGCCCGCATCCGGAATGGTCTGAAACCGTTGCCATGTGGAAGAAAAATCATCCTCTCAGATACAGGTCTGATGGCAAACTGTACCCGCAGTATGTAATCAAGACACTTGCTGACATCCTGGGTGAAAAAGGGATGATTGTCAGTGAAGTTGGTCAGAATCAGATGTGGACCGCCCAATGGTTTAAGTTCACACGGCCACGGCAGTGGATCAGTTCCGGGGGTCTTGGAACTATGGGCTATGGTTTTCCTGCTTCAATGGGTGTTCATTTTGCCTGCCCTGATCAGCCGGTGTTCGTCCTTGCCGGTGATGGCTCATTTCAGATGAACATCCAGGAGCTGGGAACCGTAGCACAGTATCAGATCCCGGTAAAAGTGATTGTTCTGAATAACCAGTTCCTGGGGATGGTCAGGCAGTGGCAACAGCTCTTCTATGAGCACCGGTACTCCTATACCGAGCTACCGGAGGTTCATTTTGAACGGATTGCAAAAGCATACGGAATTGAGGCTGCAACGGTTACGAAAGCATCAGATGTTGAAGAAGCCATCAGAACTGCTCTTGCCCACCCCGGACCTTATGTTCTTGATGTCAGGGTTGAGCGGGAAGAGAATGTATTCCCGATGGTTCCTGCCGGAGCAAATATCAGTGAGATGATCGTCGGACATCATACTGAACATGAGGAGGAGTAAGCATGACTGCACACATATTCAGTGTCCTTGTAGAGGATAGTCCGGGGGTTCTCTCCCGGGTTACCGGTCTCTTCTCACGGCGGGGTTTTAATATCGAAAGCCTTGCGGTTGGTCACTGTGAGCAGCCCGAGACCAGCCGGATTACCATTGTAGTCACCGGAAATGATGTCCAGATAGAACAAGTGAAAAAGCAGCTCAACAAACTGATTGAAGTCATCAAAGTTCTGGATGTATCCGATTCAGAACATGTCGAACGGGAACTTGCCCTGATAAAAGTCAGGGCAGGGCCTGGTGCTGCCCGGTCTGAGGTCATGCAGATTGCAGGGATATTCAGGGCAAAAATCATCGATGTCGGAAGTGATACCCTGGTTGTTGAAGTGACCGGAGATAGTGGAAAGATTGCTGCAATCGAAGACCTCCTCAAGCCATACGGAGTTCTTGAGTTGGTCAGGACCGGGAAGATCGCTCTGCAGCGGGGATCTGCCACGGTCAGTACAGGAAAATAACAATACACCTTTTTTAAAACTGAATTCAAAGTCAGATTTCTTATTGATAAGAAACCCCTTATGTGAGCAAAATCGATTAGTATAGAGTTCAGGCTTACCGTAATCATGAGTGTATGTCATCACATGAAACGGGTGGTAAATCCATGTTTCTGAAACAATTAATCATTATTACTATGGTCATCATTGGCATGGCCGGTCTTGCTTCGGCAGAAACAAACATCTCCGTAGACCCGGTTGGAACCCTTAACGCCGGAGAAAAATTTAGCATATCAGGAACGACGACTATTGATAAAGTAAAAAAGATCGGAATTGAAATCTTTCCAAAAGAGTTCTGGGATGATTTGGTTGCATATGCAAAGGAAGGTGATGCCGGGAAAGTACGATTCAAGGAGATATCCACCGGAGGTGATTCCGCAAATCAAACCGGTATGAATATGGTACGATTCAATCTGGATGGTACCCAGGCATATCAGACAGTTGACATTCCGGAAGATTATGCTCTGGTCATTGTTCCGGTGAAGAAAGACTCCTCAGGCAAAGTGACCTTCAATGCAGAAATTAATGAAAAAGTAAAAAAAGTCCCCTTCCAGAAGGGAAAATATCACATGAATGTCTTTGATGCATCAATGGAGATTGAACGTCCGGGGACTGTTATGCCAAATGGCTGGGATGTCATAAATAAGAAGGCCTATCCAAGTACCACTCTTTCCAACATCTGGGATCCAAAGAACATGAAAGAGTTGGAGTATGTTGAGTTTACGATTCGATAGCCTCCACTCATTTCTTTTTCGATTTGATTATAACCGGTTATCAGATCTCGGTTATTATTATTTTTTTATTTGAAAACCGCCTGGTGGTATTGTTAAAACAAATCTGGCTCCCTTGCCGTATACCCCATTCTCTTCAATTGTAATTTCGGTGATTGAAAGGATTTCCCTGATTAAGAATAACCCATTTCCAGTATTCTTTCCATAATTCTGATCAAATATCCGTGTTTTTTCTTCGGGAGCAATACCGGTTCCATCATCTTCATAGGTAATTTCTGCAAATTCGCCAATTATCCTGACCGAAAGCGAAATGCAGGATGCATGAATCCCGTGTCTGATGGAATTGTCTATCAGGTTATAGATGACCTTTTCAAACAGGGGGTCTGCAAAGATCACAATCTCTGATAAAAGAGCCTGAAATGTGATCCCTGTACCTGAAAAAAGGGCTTCCTGTTTTAGAAACAGATCAACCGGGTTTACCCATATTGCTTCTGAGGATCCAATCTCCTGGTATTCCTTGGAAAAATTAATCTGTGCCTGAATTACATGAATCACATTCTTCATCCTGCCTAACATGTCTTTTAAGACCGGGTTTTGGATGTCCATTGCCAAAAGGTACACAAGACCGCTCAGAATGGTGACCTGGTTCAGGATATCATGCCTGGAAATTTTGGAGAGCAGATTAATCTTTCGGTTCGCGATATAAAGTGCATCCTGGGTTTTTCTGACATGAGTAATGTCCCTGATCGATTCAATCGCACCGATCACCTCCCCTTTCTGGTCATATAATTTTCCGGCCAGTGCAGAAAGATAGTATTTCTTCCCGCCATATTCATGCCAGGTATGGGTGGTCAGAAGATCTCCGATATGTTCAATGTGTAAATGTTCTTCATGAATAATATCCTCCGGGTGGAGTGCATAGTCGATGAGCATTTTCTTTCTTGTACCATATACAGGGATGGCATACTCATGCTGATCTTTTCCCATCATCTCTTCTGCTGACACCCCTGTTAAACTCTCCATTGCCTTATTCCAGAGGATGACGGCGCCTTCTGTGTTTATTATAAATGTGGGATCGGGGAGTAACTCAAAAATCTTCTGAAGTTCAGCATATGCATTCCTGAGTGCCTCCTGCTCGGCAAATGCAAGAAATGCTCTTCTTTGTTCAGTTAAATCCTGAATCTGAACCTGGTTTATCTGCCCGTTACTGATCATTACCCGGGTGAGACGAATACTCAGATATTTTTCTTCACCGCCGGTGAGATATGATGAAAATTCTTCCTGATACTGGTTCTGATTATTTCTATCGGCACGGTCTATCATGTTCGCAATGACCGGTCCTGCCTCATGAAACAAAGACCTGACATCAGATCCTGATATGGCACTCTCCTGAACCTGAAAGAGATCCTCAGCTGCTTTGTTGATATTCACCACACGAGTTCCTTCAAGGATAAGAATGGCATGTGCAGATGCATGGAACAGTCCGAAGTATTTTGATTCAGAGTTTTTGATCTCCTGAAGATTACTCTGAATATGACGGATCATCATGTTCACCGCATCTGCGATCCTATTTAATTCAACATGTGAGGATCGTCTGATGGTATGGGATAAGTCTCCGGAAGATATCTGATCGATATCATCAAGTATCTCCTGTATCGGGCGGGTGAGTCTTGATGAGATGACATACCCGATACAGATAACCAGAATGAGTGCGATAAGGGCCAGTATTATGTGTAAAAACAGATTTGACTGTTGTTGTTTTTCTACCCGATCAGTAGAATAAACCATCTCGGCAATCAAATCCATGTACCTGGATGATGGTGCATTATCCTCTGCAATTTTCAGATATACGTATCTAAAATAGGTGTGATTTGCATTATCCCATCTCTCACGGGTGCTGGTATCATTGAGCACATCCTTGATGTTCTGCTTCGTCCATGGAAAAACAAGGGGATTATCCTTAGGAAACGTAGAGATCACCAGATGTCTCATGCTGTTATAAATGGCAATATCTATGAGGTCGTTATTGTTCTCTTTTACCCGTGAGATGAGTGACAGATATGAGAGATTGTGGCGCTCAGGGACCTGATCGTCACCAACAAGCAGAGCTGGTTCTATAACATAGGCATGATCATCAGTCGGCAGGTAGGCATATTTGGTCAGGGGGGCTGAACTGTTAAAGCCCACAACGACCCGATCCGGAACAAATTCACTACCTTCCCTGATTCTTGTCAGGTCCTGGAAAAAGACTCCCCACTCTGAGAAATCAAGACCTGTTTCTCCCCTATACGAATATTCTACAATGCCACTCTGATTGATGAGATCAATTCTTATCCTAGACTGATAGGGCTCCGGAAGGCTGGCAGCGATTGCGGATAGGTTAACTGCAGAAGCATTTCTTCCATGTTCTATATAGGACTCTGCCGTTTTTTCTGCAACCTCCTGCATAACCCGGTCGTACGTGGAGTCCCAGAGTTTTAAACCCCGGTGAATATACAGGGTGGAACTGCTCAGATATTCCTCTGAACTATTCACCTGTCTTGAGAATTCATGCTGAAGATATGCATCGGTATTTGTGTATGATATCGTTGTTGCAAAGAGAACAGAGATGAAAAGAGCAGCAAAAATGACCCCCCCCAGGACATTACGGTATGAAATGGCCGGACCTTTTGTTTTCTCCTCCTCTTGTGCCTTATCCCCGTATGGTGACAAAGGGTCTGCCTCTTTCATAACACTTTTTCCTGGTTTTATTTCACATTGATCTCACAGAATACAGGATAATACAATGATTATTACACAATATCTCATTGGTGTACGTCATATATCAGACATCCGATTGATGATTTCCTGATGTGATAATGGGGTGCTGATTTATGAGATATATCCGCCATTATATCCGGAAGGAAGTTTTCGTTGTATTAATGTTGATGCACCGACTGGCGGCTTTATTTCAAGAGTGAAAGAGCCACTGGCAAGGGGCCCGGCAAGCCCTGCATCCCGTAAATTAAGTCTGACTCTGGTGTTTGATCCTGATTCAAGGATCCCGGAATTCGGGGTGACATGCGAGAGTGGTACTGCATTGCCCCCTTCATTTTCTCTGACATAGTAATAGACCATTTTTGACAGGTCAATTGCTTCTCCGGTTTCAGGAACGGATATTGAAAAGGTAAGTGATATCAGGCCTCCCTGGCCTTCATTATATTGCCCGCGAATCAGGCCGTCTGTTATTGCAACAGATGCACTCTGTTTTATCCCTGCATAGGTCACTTCCTGGACTTTCTGCGTTGCAAACATTCCGGTACTGATCATACTGTACCCGA
>CAZEWE010000132.1:0-6985 GCA_964515765.1 uncultured Methanospirillum sp.
GTTAGTAATTCTGCTTTTTTTCTGTGTTCAGGATCCTTTTTTAAACCAATAGGGCAGATATTCAGATATGGCAGCATGGCTGTGTACGAAATGTGGGTACCTGTATGATGACCGGTTCGGAGATCCGGATCACGGAGTTCCCGCAGACACCCCGTTTGAAAAAATTCCTGATACCTGGGTATGTCCACGATGCAAAGCAGCGAAGACGTTCTTTGCAAAAAGAAAAGATTAACTCAATACCCCATTTTTTTCTAAAAAGCTACGCAATATTGATGTACACACCGCTCCTGACTGATGCCACAATATCGGGAGATGATCCAGGTGATCGCTGATGTGATATTACGCTGAATGGTGCTTCCTTCATTGGCCGGAGCACAAGGAAAGAAATATTACCGGGCTTTAGGTGGAGTCTGATCCCATATTTGAATCATGGTCCATGATATGTGTACGAACGAGATCCCTGGTCAGCAACAAAACGTACAAATACGTTCTTTACAGAAGAACATCAAATAAACCTCACTAGGAAGAACAGTGCCGGACCGTGCTGAAAAACCAGGAAAATTATCCCGCAACAGGTTCTCTTTTCCTGTACTGGTGATGATAGTCCTGACCACTGTTTTTATTCTCCTTATCTTCCTGATGTCAGTCTTTACCTATGAACAGACAAATCAGCATCTGCATAACACCTGGGACAGTGAAGTAAAGCATAATGAGCATCATCTGATGAGCTCACTGAAACTCATTAACCAGGGCCTCCTGCTCTTTGATCATACATTTGACAGATCCATGAAAGAGCAGTTTACCGTGTTTCTTGATGCATACAATCAGTCCGGGGGAGATCCCTCCCAAATGAATCTCTCTGAAATTAAGAGCAGGTTCCGCACGGAAGTCATTGATGATGCTGATCTCTATATCATTGACGAAAACGGGGTTGTGATTGATGCTACCTATACAGCAGATATCGGGCTGGATTTTAAAAAATGGCCTGATGTGTATGAAGATATTACCGAAATCAGGAAAGGTTCGGAGTTTGAAGCCGACCGGGCAGTATATGGATTCAGTTCTGCAAAGGACTCCCGGAAATTTGCCTATCAACCTACTCCTGACAATCGGTACCTGCTTGAGATCTCCTATCTGATCCGAGACTTTTCTGAGGATCGAAGGAATTTTTCATATGCAAATGTGATGAGAGCGTTTGTCAATGAAACCCCCAATATCCGCTCTCTGACATTATATGACTCCATGTTCCGGACTCTTTGGAATAATAATGACCAGAAGAGAACATCTGACCCTGAAGCAATCCGGTATGTTCAAAGTGCATTTAAAGGGGCTGATCGGACAGAAATATCTGATCCGGCAAACTTTTCAGAGACGTTCTATTACTTCATCGATATATCTGATGAGACGACCGTATCAGGGACCATGCTTGACATGGTTGCACGGATTGAATATGATACCACGGCAATGCAGCGGCATCTTGATTCGATGCGGGTTTTCCATGCCCTTGTTGCACTTATCGCCGGCCTGCTGGGATTCTTCATCGCATATCTGCTTGCCTATCATATCACGAGACCGATTCACCGGATCATTGATGATATTAACCGGATAGCCCACGGGGATTTAAATCACCGGGTCTCCTACTCCGGCAGCCCTGAATTTTCACAACTTGAAACCAGCCTGAATCTTCTGATATCGCATCTGAATGATCTGATCTCCAATCTTCAGGAGAAAGAACGCCATCTCCGTGAGAGTAAGGAAGAGTATCAGCGCCTTGTTGAGAAGCTCAACGAAGGGATTTGGATAGTTGACAAGAATGAGATTACCACCTTTGTGAATACCCGGATGGCAGAGATGCTGGAAGCGTCTCCGGAAGATATCATCGGAAGAAATGTAACTGATATAATTCATCCCTCATTTCATGAGTTTATCCGTGAAAAGATGAAAAACCGGTATCTGGGCATTTCAGAGCGGTATGAAGTCACCCTGGTTACTTTAAAGAACCGTCAGATCATTGCAGAAATTTCTGCATCACCCTCTTTTGAAACGGATGGCCGGTATGCCGGGTCATTTGGTGTTGTCACTGATATCACCCAGCGGAAAGAGAGTGAGCAGAAGATCCGGCTCTACGCCCTGCAGATGGAGGAGAGAACAAAGGAACTTGAAGCAGTGCGGGACCAGCTGTATAAAATCAATGCGGATCTTGACAGGATTGTGCAGACCAGGACTGAAGAAGTGATGAGGCTTTTAGAGCAGAAGAATGATTTCATCATGCAGCTTGGTCATGATCTCCGGACACCTCTGACTCCAATCCTTGGACTTCTGCCACGGCTTTCCGAACTGGAAGGAGAGGAGCATGCAGATATGGTGAGAATCATTGAGAGGAATGCCCGGCATATTCAGAACATCGCATCGAAATCCCTGAAACTTGCACGACTGAACTCACTGGACTACATTCCTGATTGTGAAGCAATCGATTTGGCAGAGATCATCAGGACTGTTCTTGATACCAACCGGATGTCACTGAGGCAGGCCCATATTGAGACAGTTGTTGAGGTTCCTGAAGGCTGTGTTATCCATGGAGATCAGATTCTTATCCAGGAACTGGTTGACAATCTTGTCTCGAATGCGGTCAAGTTTTCAAAGCCGTCTGGTGGATGCATCCGGATTCAGGTGAAGAATGATGATGATTCGGTGACTCTGATGCTTCGTGATACCGGGATTGGGCTTATGGCCGGAGAAGAGATCTCAATTTTTGAAGAGTTCTATAAATCAGACCGGTCACGGCATGATAAGAGTTCAACCGGGCTCGGGCTTGCTATCTGCAGGAAGATTGTCCAGAAACATCACGGGACTATTGAGGCATCCAGTGACGGTCCAGATCAAGGGACAACATTCACCATCGTCCTTCCCATCTGGTGCAATTACTCTACCGATGATCAATAATTGACGGTTACATCATATCCAGGGTTTTCTGGACATTTTTGGCGGTGACGGGTCTGATGAGATCCGCCCCTTCCCGCCCCGGTTTATTCACCTGATCTGACACCTGATGCATCCGGTACTCTGATAGATCATACCTGTCTGATTCTGCCGGATTCTTCCCGGCAAGGTATTCATCTTCTCCCTTTTCTGAGAGGACCAGGGGCATACGGGTATGAATATCCCGAATCGGCCCTGATGCTTCTGTTGTCAGAATCACCATCTCATGGCCCATATGGGTGCGTAAAAGGCCGGCAAAAGAGATGATGGGAACGTCTGGAAGATATATATACCATGGTTCCTTCTTTCCGCCGATTGTCTTCCATTCATAATACCCGGAAGCAGGAATAAGGCATCTTCCTGATTGCAGATGATTTTTGAAGAGGTTTTTTTCCTGAACACTCTCCACCCTGGCATTGATTACCCTGCTTTTCAGGCCGGATGAGAAACCAAAATTACCAACCAGCATCTCACGTTTATCATGATGGGAGATGACTATAGGAATCGGCTGTGCAGGTGCAACATTATACCGGGGGAAAAAGAATGCAGGGGCTGCCACGTGGTATCGCTCTGCTATCTCACCAGGGGATGCAGCGATACAATATCTTCCACACATGCTCACTCATCAGACTGGTCATGATACCTGGTCTGAATGGCATAATGACGTCGTAAAAATCCAAGCACTTTCTCTGATTCGACCCATCTCCGGTCAAGCTGGGTGATCATCTCATCTATCTGCTTGATCTGAAGCATGAGTGTTGAACGCTCCTTCTCCTGCAGGTCCATCATGGACAGCCAGCCGGTGATGACCGCAAGGGGGTTTCTGATTCCGTCGTTGAGGATAGCAAACTCGCCAAGATTTCTCTCTATCTGTGAGAGTAATGCCTGCTTTTCCTGTTCAAACTCTCGCTGATAGGTAATGTCACGGGATATGGAGAGGACAGATCGAATCTTTCCCTCCATGTCAAACTCAGGGAAGAGCCGCCAGTTTAAGGTCACCATTCCCTTTGGTGATAGAAATGAGATATCTGCTTCATGTGCTCTTCCGGTGATGATGACTTTTTGGATGAGGGTGTCCCATTCCTTTGCCAATCGTGGTGGATAGGAGAGTTCTGCATAGGTCCTGCCAATCAGATGCTCAGGAGGGAAGGGAATGTACGGTTCAACCGCGGGATTTACATAGAGGTGCCTTCCTTCAGGATTAAACCTCATGACAATATCGGTGTTGTTCTCAACAAGTGCCCGGAAATTTTCCCTGCTTTCAAGAAGTGCATATTCAGAGCGTTTCTGTATGGTTACATCCCTGACCGATCCAATGAACCCGACTTTTTGCATGTCTGCATCCAGGATAGGAGAGACCATGATCCGGTAATATCGGTCATTGTCTGCACCCACCCCGACATGCCCATGAAACTCCTCGGTTATGATCCTGTTTTCAATACCCGGATTATCCGGATCTCCTATTGTCTGCTCTCCAAGGATCAAGACCCGCTCGATAAGAGAAGAGACACCCGGATACCGGTAGGTGCACTCTGAAAAGTCCTGACATCTGAACAAGACCGTGCCGGATGAAATGCCGGTCAGTTCCTCCATGATCCGGTTCCAGGCAATGATCCGCTGGTTTGAATCTACGGCAAGGGTGGCATCAGGCAGGAAATCGATGATCTCTTCAAGGAGATTACGCGACCGTGCCAGTGCCTTTTCTGATCGTCTTCTCGTAACCGCCTGGACGATCATCTGCTTCATCTCAGTGAATAAAACGAGGGGGTCTTCTCCTTTCTGAAGATAAAAATCAGCACCTGCGTTCAGAGCTTCAATGACCACTTCATGCCTGCTTTTGCCGGTGCAGACAAGGAATGGGGTATTATCTCCGATATTTCGTAATGTCCGGAGTAACTGGAGTCCGTCCAGCCCTGGCATCTCATAATCTGCAACAATGGCATCATAGGTTCGTGTATGAATATGTTCCAGGGCATCCTCACCATCGGTCACCTGGGTAACAACACACCCTCCCAGTCGGTCTTCGAGAAAGATACGGGCGATATCGCCCATACTCGGTTCATCGTCGACAAAAAGTACTGATATTGGGGAGGAGGTTTCTGGATTCAGGGCTCGTCATCTCCGGGGGGTGTTAGGAATGCAGGGGATTATTATGATTCTTTGGCACTGGGATTTCTTATAGATATCCTTCTGGTTATTGATGAAGGACTTTTTCAATCTCCTGCAGTATTCCCTGTTTCTGAAATGGTTTTATGATATAACTCAATGCTCCGCATTTAAACGCAAGTTTTGCCATCTCGACAGACTGGATGGCGGTTACCATGATCACCTTTGCTGCAGGGTTTACTCCGAGAATGGTTTTGAGAGCCATCATCCCGTCCATCTTGGGCATAATGATGTCCATCAGCACGATATCCGGTTTTGTCTTCAGGTATAACTCAACCGCCTGTTGTCCGTCTTCTGCCTCACCGACAACCTCAAATCCTTCTTCAGTGAGGATGTTCACCAGTATGGTTCTCATGAACCTGGTATCATCTACTACTAAGACCTGAACCATACACTGCACCTGTTATATATATGCAGGTTCATCACCCTGACATTGTGTTTTTGACTGTATTATGCTCCGGATGCTGGTTTCATCCAGTTCAAAAGAGATACCGAGCACTCCGGTCTTTATCTCATTTTCAATGATGGGAACCGTCCATGATATCAGGGCTCTGCATACATCTCCTGTCCCACATGGATAGACAGCACATTCCTTCTCTCCGGCTATTGCTGCATCACACCGCTTCTTCCACTCTTCCCTGACTGAACTGTCGGTTTCTACCTCATCCACCGACTTTCCGATAAGGCTCCCCCATCTGGCAGCATGATACATATTCTGCTGGGTGAAGAGATGGTTCGTATCAACTGCCCATATCCGTGCCGGAAAGGAGTTCATAAGCGTTGAGAGGAAGGCCTCCCGATCTGAGAGAATATTTCGCAAAAGTATCTGTTCGGTCAGGTCAATTCCAACTCCGACAAGCCCGTCTACTCTTCCATCTGAAGTTTTGACCGGCTGGCGGCGGAAGAATACATTTCTGGTCTCTCCGGCCGGAGAAGAGATCTCCTCAATGTTTTCCAGGAACGGGATACCATGGGTAAAGATGAGATCCTCTGATCGGTTAAATGCCTCTGCAAGGTCTGTATTCAGCAGGGCATCCCCGGTCTCTCCGATAATCTGCTCTCCCGTGTTCCCGCACATCTCTTCGAACAGATGATTCACATGAAGGAATTTTCTGTCTGCATCTTTCATGTAGACGATACCGGGGACGGTTGCCAGAATGGTTGAGAGTATCTGATTGGTATGAGTGATCGCATCACTCTTCTTTTTTAGTGTTATATGGGTCCCGATCCGTGCCAGCATCTCACGGGTATCAAAAGGTTTTGTCAGGTAATCCCCTGCTCCAAGCCTGAAAGCAAGTTCCTTATCCTGCACCAGTCCGAGCGCGGTAACCATGATGACCGGAATCTGGTTATATCGCGGATCTTCTTTGATTGTTCTCAGAAGATCAAACCCTGAAGCACCGGGCATGATAACATCAAGGAGAATCAGGTCAGTATCCGGGTGTTCCTGCAGTCTTTCCAATGCCTTCTCCGCATTTTCTGCATCAGAAACCTCATATCCCTCCATCGTCAGCCGGTTTTTCAGGAATTCCCGTATCGCGGGATCATCATCGACTACCAGGAGCCTGGCATCCGGGGGTACCATGGTACATACCTGTTCGTGAAAGGTGATAATCCTGAGTGATTCATATACCCAGGGGTGAAATCATCGGTGCCGGTCCAGTTCCTCATTACATAACCGGTCACAAAATCCAATGTCCGGATGGGTTCGTGGTACATGCTCCCAGGTAATATGTGAGAACCGGGAAGCAAGAACCATAACCTCATCATACAGGGCTTTCAGATGAGGTTTATTAATCCGGTATGCTCCGGTTATCTGCCTGATGACCAGCTGACTATC
>CAZEWE010000133.1:0-6776 GCA_964515765.1 uncultured Methanospirillum sp.
GTGATGTATTTCCTGCCAACGACGGTTGCCGTGCCATAATAGGTCTGGCCTTTATTGATGACCGCATCGTAGACCGCATCGGATACCGGGGTTCCCACCGCACGCTTCCCGTCTTCACCGATAACATTCGTGGAGATACGAATTGCCTGGTCTCCTTTCTTCTGGAATACGGTAGCTGCTCCACCTAAAAGGCCCTGCACCTCATCCACGATCTCATAATTATCATTGACCTTATATGAAGAGCCGAGGACCAGGTTTCCTCCCACAATCTCCGCACTGCCCTTCGCATAAAACAGCTTTTTGAGGACATTCAGATCACTCGTAACCTTGCCTTGGGTAAGGCCATATACCGTCTCTGTCTCCTCCAGCAGGTCTGTACTCTGTGTTTCCAGATTTGTCCTGATATTGTCCTTTATCGCTGCCTCAGAACTGCTATATGCGATAAAACCAAGAACCAGAGTCGGAATAATTACCAGACACACACAAATCAGGGTAATTTTCCGACCAATGGTTGCATTATCAAACCATTCAATAAATCTGTTCAAAAGTACCATAGGATCTCTGGTACGGAAGTTGCATTCATATGATTAAATAACCGTTGGGCCAAATCATTCCATGTCATTGCATGGCATTGTTGCCTTTCATGAAAACAGATGAGAATTACAGTTATTTATCAAGGGTATACTTCTCTTCTTTACCGGACGCAAGAAGAAGAGAATTCACCTCTTTTTTGAGTTCTCTCAGGCGAAGTTCCCGACCTGCTGTCAGAGCATTAAAGTCCCTCAAATCCTCGATGGTCTGGCGAAGGGTCTCCTCAGTCTCTTTCCGCTCGGTGATATCTGTTGCAATCTCCAGTCTGACCATTCTGCCATTCGGCCACCTGATAGCCCGGTCACGACAGTCATACCACCGACCGGTCTTTGGATTTTTCACTTCCCAGGAGTACACGCCGACCGGTCCTGATCCATCCAGAAGATGCCGGTTTGTGCAGAATGAACAGACATCGGTGGCATTGAAGAGCGCTTCATGGCATTTTCTCCCGGCAATATCCCCATACAGCATCCTCCCCCGGTTATTGAGATACAACAGATCATAGGTCTCCATATCTGCGACATAGATGACTGCATCAATACTGTCCAGGATCATGTAGAGTTCGGCCTGGATCTCCTCAGGAAGCAGGGGAGATCCCGATGCAGCCTGTTCTGTTATCTCATCGGATAATTCATCCAGTTGATCAAGGAGTAATTGCCCGCTTTCGGTTTCTGAACCCGGGACAAAGAGATTATAGTGTTTTCTGATGGCATTGAGAACCTTTTCAGACTGTATCCATCTCTTGTCAAGATTGGTGACGATGTCATTCACCCGCTGAACCTGCTCGACTATCTCTCCTTCATACTCCTTATCCTCGTAGAGGTCCACATACCCCATGATAACAGCCAGGGGGTTTCTGATCTCATCGTTGAGGACGGCAAGCTGGGCTAGATTTTTCTGGATCTGTACAAGTGCAGCATCTTTCTCCTGCTCAAGCCGTATCTCATCGGTGATATCCCTGCCCTGGGCGATGGTCACAACCGGCTGGTCCCCGTCCTGGGAATAGAGGGTTGCTGAGTTCCAGAGTACTGTCCGGATTGATCCGTCCTTTCGTAAAATGTCCATTTTGACCGCTTCAAGCCTGACGCCCTCGGTGGTTGTGCGAAAGAGCCGCATTGACCGGTCAGTCTGGTCAGGAGGGATGAGCATCTCAATGGATTTTCCAATGACATCATCAGACATTCTGCCGATAAGGTGCTCACACGCATGATTCAGCCTGGTGACGAGGAGCGAGGTATCCCATATGATAATGGGCACATTTGCAATGGAGATCAGGTTCTCCAGGTAGTCATTCTTCTCCCTGATAAGTGCCTCAGCCTGCTTTCTCTCGGTAACATCAGTATAGGTGGCGACGAGTTCTCCGGTTGAGAGCTGGTAGACGATATTCTCACGCCATCCCTGTATCCGGTTGTCTTTATACAGGGAGATGTCATGTTTTTCAGGCTTTCCGGTACTATAAACCCGACGGAATACGAGAAGAAGTCCGAACTCCTCAATTGCCGGAAAGATCTCGGTCACCCGTTTCCCAATGACATCTTCACGACGTATCTGCTCAAATAGTTCGACTGCGGGATTAATGTCCACGAAAATAAAATCTGACCCGTCATCAACAGCCTTATAGATGGCAATAGCACTCATGTTTTTTGAGAAGAGCTCAGCCCACCGCTCCTCGCTCTTTCTCAGTTCCTGCTCCGAATGACGACGTTCGGTGACATCAACCCCGATTGCAATGAACTTTTGCCTCTCTCCATGTGCAGGCGGCAGTTCTTTTGTGTTCCATGAAATGATACGCTCTTCACCGGTCTTGGTCAGGATAGCGGTTTCGAAATTTTCAAACTCTTTCTGGGTACGAATGATGTGGTGAATGGTCTCCGTTATCTGACCCCGGTAGGAGGCCTCCGGGTAGAGAAGTTTCCAGATACTGTTCTTTCCGACTACCTCATCCTGGGTATACCCGCTGATCCTCTCTGCTGCAGTATTCCAGAGATGAATAGTGCCCCGCTTGTCAAGGACCATCAGCCAGACCCTGGCGTTTGTTATGATATTCTCCTGAAAATCCGTAAGTCTTTGGAGCAATCCTTCTGACCGCCTGACCTCTTCAGAGAGAAATGTCACCACTCCGGCAATTCCTACAAAGAATATCACCCGCATTCCTGCCTGCTGGACGATACCGATGTCACGGGTATACACCATCACCAGGGTGAAATAGGTCAGGGATAAAAGACCGGAGAAGAGAAATCCCCTTCTGGTATAATAAAAACAGGCGATGATAATGGGAATATAATAGAGGTTCTGAAAGATGATGGTGTATCCGGTATTGAGAAATACAAGGCTTGTTACAATACACACCAGAGTAGACCCGACAAGTAACAAGAGGGACGGATGATTGCTCCAGGGTGGCAGATCAACTTTCATGAAAGGCCTTTTCTTCTATGGTAATGGTATTTTCAAGTATCAAAAGGCTTCCCTCATCGATATACCTGAAAAATGAGAATCACACCTGATCATCAGAAAAAAATCAGGATATCTCTTTTGTAACCTTTCCATCCCACAGGCCTGATACCGACTCTTATTCCATTCTCCTGATCCTCGAGTCCTGCTTATTCATGAACATCATGTTTCTTCACAAACCGGTACCCTCCTTTCGGAACAAAGATCTCAAATCTGGCTCCCTTCCCATACACACCGGTCTCAGTCAGGGTAAGTCCGGTAATCTCTAAAATCTCCCTTGCCAAAAAGAGGCCCAGTCGGTTTATCATGGAGTACTCCTTCTGGAAAATTCTCTTCTTATTTTCATCCGAAATGCCGATTCCATTATCTTCAAAGATGATTATAAGCCCGTCAGAATTCTCCTGATATGTAAGAGAGCATTCAGTCACCCGTTCTCCATGCTTTATCATATTCTCGGCAAGAATGAACAGGACCTGTTCAAAGAGAGGATCTGCAAATATCTCAAGATTATCCACCTTAATTATCCGCGTAATCTGTGACATATCCAGATGAGAGACTGCGAAGAGGAAGAGCTGACTCACTGACAGCCATTTTGGTGGTTTGATCCCCATATCCTGGTACATCCTGGCAAATTTCAGAGAGTCCAGAACTCTTTTTAACAACTCTTTTTCTATATTGAAAAATTCTATCCGTTTCTCGGGTGGGAATGGTTCATTCTGGAGCTCGATATAACCGGTCAAAGCATAGATAGCATTTTGAATTTCAGTGAATGTAATAGAATTCAGCGTATTTAATTTCTTTAAGGCCTGATTCAGAGACTGTTCCATCTGAATTTTTTCGGTAATATCCCGTCCGACTGACTGGTATTCAATAATAGTGCCATCTGTATCAAAAACCCCCCGATCTGTCCAGTGCTGCCATCGCACCTCTCCTTCTGGCAGGATGAGCCGGTGCTCGATTACCCGGATTGGGTGTTCCGGGGTGATGGAACGGAAATGTGCTTTTAACTGTTGACGTTCTTCCCTGGGAATATCTGAAGAGAAGGTTCTTCCAATCAACTCCTCTTCGGTAATGTTGTAATAGCGGCAGAATGAAGTATTGGCGAAAGTAATCGTCCCATCCTTTGTAAACCTACAGATGAGCTCAGTCTGATCCTCAACGACGTTATGGTATCGCTGCTGACTTTCACGAAGTTTCTGTTCTGTCATGGTTAAAATCTCATAATTTGTCCGTAATTCTCTCTCGGTTTTGGACTGTTCCCGGTTGGCATCAAGGAGCTCTTCCCTGGTATGTTTTAATTCGTCTATCTGATGTTCGAGGTTTTTGTATAAAGACTTTAACTCCTGTTGCATCTGCAAAAAAGCACGGGCAAGCATTCCCACTTCATCCTGTCTGTCCACCTCAAACACCTCTGCATTCAGATCTCCGGTGCTCATGTGTTCAGCAGTCCGGGTGAGTGATTGTATCGGGTGGACAAGCCGGCGGGAGACGAGAAGGCCGATTGTACCGGCTGCGATAGTCCCAAGGACCAGGAGGATAATCAGGTACCATTGCATCCGGTTGACGGCTTCATATGCCTCCTCAATGGGAAGTTCGGTGATAACTCCCCAGTCTGTTCCGATGATCGGGGCATACACACCAATGACCGGTTTATCATTCAGGCCCTGGTATTCGAACACATGCCGGACCCCTTCTGTCCTCTGTGATAAAAATTCTGCAACCGGAGGCAGGGTGCTCATATCCCGGTTATAATTCTGGAGGACCTCGACCAGATCCTGATATGCGATAAACCGCCCGTTTTCATTGACAAGGTATGCATACCCCTGGTTTCCTATCTGGATCCTGGATATCTCCTGCCATAACCGGATTACATTGACTTCAGCAGTCAGAACTCCGGTAATGTCATTTTCCCATGTCTGAACCGGCATGGTGAACTGAACAGAGAGGAGTCCGCTTTCAGGTGAGAGGTACACCGGGCTTATGGACGTGCTGCCATTGAGGGCATCGTAAAAATCATCTGTTTTTTCCAGGATCTGCAGTTCTGATGGCAGATAGGTATGGAACCTGGAAATTTTCACCTGCTCGGTGCCGTTTCTATCACGAAGGGATACCTGGCTGTAGGTCTCCGGTCGGTTCAGCACGAGTTCTTCAAGTGTCTTTTTCTGTTCCGGCCCTGGCTTTGAGCTCTGTACCTGCATCTTCTCAAAGAGCTCAAGTTCCTTTGTAACCTGACCGATGTATCCGGAGATCAGGATGGCAACCTTGTCTGCGTTCTTTTCGAGGACAAGATATGAACTCTCCTGTTCGGCGTGATATGCAATCCAGATAAGGCCGATACCCATTGCCAGCAGGGTTATCACTACGATTCCGATGGTGGTCCAGCTGATCTGGGTTGCAAGGCTGTTTTTCAGGTTCATATGAACTGGTGTGGGAAGATTGGAAGATGGGAGATTCAGGAGTCCAATCTCCCAGGTTTGTCTCGTTTCAAATCATGACTTTGGAGGGAGCCGGATCGCTTCTGTGGCGTATTCATAAGGCCAGACCGGTTTTAGTTCTCCATCCTGTATCTGCACAATAAAGAGCCGTGCAAACTCATTTTGTCCTTGTGAATCAAACCTGATACGCTCTGCCGGAAGGATCATATGCGGTCCCCCTGGCATATCGGTGGCAGCGAGGGCAGTTCGAATCTTCTCTTTATCAGTGGTTCCTGCACGCTCAAGAGCGTCTTTTAAAACCCAGACCGACTGGTATGCATAGGCACTATCACCGGTGATATCAGCACCGAACCGTGCTTTGAACCGGGCATTGAGTTCCTCTCCCCCTGCTGCATATTTCGAGTATTCGGATGAGGACAGAGAGTTTTCAGCCATTGGTCCCAGAATATGGATATATTCCGGAGAGACTGTTCCCCCGGCTGTATCGATGAGGGGTATGTGAGATCCTGTTCTGTTCAGTTCCCTGCATATGAGAATACTGTCATTGAGATAGGTCACTTCAAGAATGGCATCAGGTTCCGGAGCGAGTGCCTCTGCCACCTCTCTGCTGAGATCGGTTACTCCATCTGCCTGGTAACTGATCTCCGCCACCACCTCAATCCCCCGGTTTCGAAGTGCCCTCTTCTGTGCAAGAGCTGCAGCGGTCCCAAAATCAGTATTCTCGTGAATGAGTGAGACCTTCTGAATCGGGTTTCCTGTCTGGTTTCCAAGATCAACCAAAAACTCTGCCTGATCACGTCCATAATATTCAGCTTTTGGCTGAACCCTGAAGGTGTATCGAAATCCCCGTTCGGTAATGATGTCGGCGATAGAAATACTGACGATAAAAGGGGTCTCAAGTCGCTCTGCGACCTGTGTGGCCATCTTCGTGACACTGCTCTGATAGGCTCCGATGATGGAAACAACCCCTTCATCCTCAATCAGCCGTATCGTCTCATGTGCCCCGGTTTCAGGATTACTTTTTGTATCACCGATAATTGGAACGAGGGGTGCTCCACCAAGGGATTCTATTCCGCCACCTGAATTTATCTCCTCAATGGCTAGAACTGCCCCGCTTGAACTGTCCTTTCCTTTATCTGCGAGTTCTCCGGTCAGGGGAAATAAAATCCCTACCTTTATCCCGTCTGATTGCTCCTCATTGGCCTCCTGGCAACCGGAGAATGCAATACATCCTGTGAGGATCAATAATAATGCCAGAAGTATGGAAAGGTTTTTTTCTATCATTTGTTACATCCGGAC
>CAZEWE010000134.1:0-6747 GCA_964515765.1 uncultured Methanospirillum sp.
GTATCCCATTTCATGATCTGGTACAGCAGCATGTACGCGTCACGTTCTCTGGTGATATGCCTGACTCCGCTGTCTTCCTTAAAATAAAATTCATGGAAGTATTTGATATCCCGTATCTGCTGGGCAATATCAAAAAGAACATTCCGGTTTTCATTCAGGATTCTGATAGTCTCATTATCATTGACTTTTTTTGTCAGTTCCCGTAATGTCTTGGAGATATCTTTGATATCGTCAACGTATTCGTCGAGTTCACGGAGCGTATCGACATATTTTTCCTCAAGGTTCACCCCGAAGAACGCCTCCATGTGTTCTGACATATCTGCCATGCATAATGAGGTCAGGCCGGAAGACAATAAATATATCGCGATGTTCCGGTTAGGCATGTATTAAAGTTAATATAGTGGCTAAATGGCGGTTCCCTATTCACTTATGTATTCGTACCGTACATGAATGATACAATGGATGTAGATCCCCGTTTGTACTCCCGTGGAGGTATCATCACCGAACGTGATCCTGAGCGGTGCATTATCCGCCTTCGGATACCTGCCGGAATGCTGACACCTGAGCAGACCATCGGCATTGGAAAGATTGCCAGAACCTATGGTGATGGCCGGGTTCATCTCACGGTGAGACAGACCATTGAGATCCCCGGCGTTGATCCAAACCGTATTGTTCCCATGCTGACTGCCCTCAAGGAAAACGGAACTCCGCTTGGTTCAGAGCGTCAGGAGATCGTGAACGTCACTGCCTGTATGGGTACTGACCACTGTAAATATGCAAATATTGACTCCCTGGCACTTGCAAAACAGATAGATGAACGTTTTTTTGGCAAAGAGATGCCGGTCAAGGTGCGTATTGCTATATCAGCATGCCCGAACGGGTGCTCAAGTGAGCGGATGAATGAGATAGGCATCACCGGAATCAGGGAACCTCACCGTGACCAGGAACTCTGTACCGGATGTGGAACCTGTCAGAAATACTGCCGGGAAAACGCGATCGTTATCCGCCGGGGTCAGGTCGAACTTGACAAGAAACTGTGTATGGAATGCGGTATGTGTGTCATGCCCTGTCCGTTTGATGTGCTGAGAGGGAGTGAACCCCGATACCGGATTACCGTCGGGGGACGAAGAGGCCGGCATCCGAAAGTCGGACGAGAACTTGTTACGGTATCAGATCCGGAAACCGTCCTTGAAATCGTCGGAAAGATAATAAAATGGGTTTATGAACTGGCTTCCAGTGATGTGCTCCTGCCTGAACAACTGGATGAACTTGAATTTAACCAGTTCAAGAAGGAGATTCGGGACCAGTATGCAGAAAAACGGGAGTGGCCTCCGGATGAACCTGTCAATTCAGACCTTCTCTGACCAAATTTTATTACCATATCAGGAGGATGTATGAATATGGCAAAATGGCAGTGTCTGGAATGTGCATATGTGTACGACACAGAAAAAGGTGACAAAACCCAGAATATCCCTCCCGGAACACCCTTTGAAAAGCTTCCAAAGACCTGGATATGTCCGGAGTGTAAAATATCCATCCAGAAATATGGACTTTTTGTAAAACGGGAATGACCGGATTTCTGCCCTGCGCAACACAAATCAGGTTCAATTTTTAATTTTTTATCTCCTGTTTCTTTTGTTGTTAGCGAAAAGTGATGTACCGTTAATCATTCTTTTAAAATCCTATACATTTTCGTAAGAATCTTGAAAAAATAGTGTATAGAGGGGAAAATCAGGATTCAGGTAAAAAAATTTGGATTCCGGGTATGATCTGCCTTTTATAATAATTTGGAAACTATCTGATGTAAATAATTCTTCATAGTTCACCACTTATAGTAAATACATTAAACATTTTCCCCTTATTTTCTATTAAAAAATCTCTGAATTCATACTATTCCACTTCTAATCACCTTGAATGGCGCTTTCCATAATGAGACCGTTTCCCAGGTTTTTTTGTGCTGGTGCCTATCTTTGTGTGTATGGGTGAACCAGATAAACTTTCAATAATTGCTAATTAGGCATACTCAATACGAGCAATTATTCCCTTATATTTGTATTTGGCCTCAAAATGGTTCCTGATAGATGGGCACAAAAATATTTTGCCTAATCATGACTTCATCCATATTCACAAACTCTTCCCTCTCCTTCTTTGTGATAGTGCCCAACTTGTCAGAACACTCCGAAATCTTTAAATGCACTCCCGTTTTTCCCCTCCAAACCGGAGTCCTGATGGACCCAAATCCTTTATTATCCCCACGTTGACCGTTACTTGTTCGGTTGACAAGTGGTGCCTGTTCGGGTCAGGACCATGGATGGAAACCTGAATGGTGGGATACTCCCGATATCCCATCACCAGTCTTCTCATACTAACCATTGGTGCATGCTGATCCCCACGTTCGTACCATCAGAATCTGGTAATTCAGGTTCGTGTGACCGCCTTTCATCGGAATGATCGCTTCTGATGATTCCTGAATCCGCCGCAGGATTTGGGAAACGGAGGAGATGAATGACAAACAAGATTACGTTGAATCTTATCACCTGTCGGACCATTCAGCAGGGAGTTGCTATGGAGACAGGTAAGACTTCCAGGAAGTACTATGACGCTGCTTCAATCATTCACATGCATGAGGATGATATGAAAAAAGCAGGAATCATGGCAAATACCAATGTCCGGGTCACCAGTGAGGATGGTACCATCGTGGTTAAGGCAGTACGGACCCGTGAAGACGTTGTTCCAGGTCTTGCTATGCTCCCCATGGGACCCTGGGCAAATGCACTTGTATCAGCATATACCTACTCCACCGGAGAGCCTTGTTTTAAGGGATTCCCTGTAGATATCGAGCCTGCTGAAAATGAGAAGGTAATGGAAGCAGTTGAACTGATCCAGACCCTCTGTTATGGCGCAGATAGAAAACCACCGGCAAGGGAGTAATACATGTCTAAAGTAGTAACTGATGTTACCTGTCCATTTTGTGGAACCCTCTGTGATGATCTTGAGATCACGGTTTCTGATGACGGGAAAGAAATTATTGACTGTCAGAACGCCTGTGCAATCGGCTCTGAAAAATTCCTTCATGTCCGTAAGGAAGGCCGGGTAACACGCCCAAGAAAACGCCAGCCGGACGGATCCTATAAAGAAATCTCCTACGATGAGGCCATTGAATATACCGCACAGATGCTGGCAAAAGCCAAAAAGACCCTCTGGTACGGATGGGCATCAACCAGCTGTGAGGCAATGGCAATCGGTCACAAGGTTGCAGAAAAGGCAGGAACCATCGTTGATAACTGTGCAACCGTCTGTCACGGCTCTTCACTCCTGGCAATCCAGGATGTCGGTGTCCCAAGCTGTACATTAGGAGAAGTCAAGAACCGTGCAGACCGTATCGTGTTCTGGGGATGTAACCCGGCCCATGCTCACCCCCGTCACATGTCCCGGTACTCTATCTTCCCCCGTGGATTCTTCACCACCAAGGGTCACAAGGGAAGAAAGATCATCTGTGTTGACTGCCGGTACACCGACACTGCAAAATGTGCCGATGAATTCATCCAGGTAGAACAGGGATACGACTACGAACTCCTTGATGCATTCAGAACGGTTGCCCGTGGACAGCCAATTCCTGATGTCGTCGGCGGAGTCCCGAAGGAAAAGATCATCTCCGCAGTAAATACCTTAAAGGAAGGACGGTTCGGTGTCATCTTCTTCGGTATGGGTCTGACTCACACCCTTGGAAGAAACCACAATATCGATATCGCAATCAACCTCACCCGTGACTTAAACGACTTTACCAAGTTTTCCATCATTGCAATGAGAGGACACTGGAACGTTACCGGTTCAGGACAGGTTCTCTCATGGCAGTATGGATTCCCGTACTGTGTTGACCTCACCCGCCGGACCCATGCCCGGTACAACCCTGGTGAGACCTCCTCTGTTGACCTGCTTCGGAGAAAGGAAGTCGATGCCTGTATCTGTATTGCATCTGATATCGGTGCACACTTCCCGATTGAAGCAACCAGACATATGGCCCAGATTCCATCGGTCTGTATTGACCCGCATATCAACCTGACAACCGAGATCTCCGATGTTCACATCCCGGTGGCTCTTGTCGGTGTTGAGGTTGAGGGTTGTGCCTATCGTATGGACAATGTCCCGATTGCATGCCGGAAAGTTGTCGAGCCTCCGGAAGGAATGCTCACCGATGAGGAGCTTCTTGAGAAGGTATACGACCGGCTCTGTGATATCATGGGGGATGCGTAAATGAGTGAAATTCTGATCAAGAACGGTCATGTCTTTGATGTTGTCAGTGGCGTAAAGGGAGACAAGGCCGATATCGCCATCAAGGATGGCAAGATTGTTGACAAGGTCTCATCCAAGGCAAAGACCATCGATGCATCCGGAAAGACCGTCATGGCCGGCGCACTTGATATCCATGCCCACGTTGCAGGACCAAAAGTAAACCTTGGCCGCTGGTTCAGACCAGAAGACAAGATGATCCGGGGTGAGATGCGGGGCGGTATTGTCAAGCAGACCACCAGAATGGAGCAGGGTTTCTCAATTCCATCCGTCTTCAGAACCGGATACTCATACGCCCGTATGGGATATGGTTTTACCATGGAAGCAGCCATGCCCCCGCTCTATGCACGGCATGTCCATGAAGAGATCAAGGACACCCCAATCGTCGATGAAGCAGCACTTCCGGTGTTTGGTAACAACTGGTTCGTCATGGAATATCTCAAGGAACATGACATTGAGAAGACTGCAGCATACACTTCCTGGCTTCTCAAGGTAACCAAGGGATACGGTATCAAGGTTGTCAACCCTGGTGGAACTGAAGCATGGGGATGGGGTCTGAACTGTCTTGGCATCAATGACGAGGTTCCGTTCTTTGACATCACTCCGGCAGAGATCACCAAGGGTTTGATTGAGACTAACGAGTATCTTGGTCTGCCACACTCCGTACACATCCATCCAAACAGCCTTGGAGACCCGGGCAATGCACCGGTAACCCTTGACACCATGAAACTGGCTGAGGGATACAAGGCAAAGAACACCTTTGGACGTGAGCAGTTACTGCATATGACTCACCTGCAGTTCCACTCCTATGGCGGAACCGGCTGGGGAGATTTCTGCTCTGCATCCAAGGAGATCATGAACTACGTCAATGCACATCCCGAGATCACCTTCGATACCGGAAATGTAACCCTTGATGAGACTACTACCATGACCGCCGACGGTCCATTCGAACACCACCTGTGTGCACTGAACCACCTGAAGTGGTGTAATGTGGATGTCGAACTTGAGACCGGTTCCGGAGTTGTTCCGTTCATCTACAGCCCGAACGTCTTCCCCTGTGCAGTTCAGTGGGCAGTCGGTCTTGAGCTTGCACTCCTCGCAAAGGATCCGATGCGGACCATGATCACCACCGACCACCCGAACGCTGGTCCGTTCACCAGGTACCCACGGGTATTCAAGTGGCTCATGTGCAAGAAGACCCGTGATGAGCAGATGGCCGCATTCAAGAACAGCGGCAAGGTAGCAGACGCAACCATTCTGAACGAACTTGACCGTGAAATCACGCTCTTTGAGCTCTCACAGATGACCCGTGCAGGTCCGGCAAAGGCCCTTGGTCTTACAACCATGATGGGAGGTCTTGCTTCAGGTATGAATGCAGATGTTGCCATCTACGACCTCAACCCGGCCAAGATGCCAACCGATCCTGAAGAGATTGAGAAAGCCTTCTCAAACAGCGCCTACTTCATCAAGAATGGAGAGATCGTCTGCCAGGATGGTCAGATTGTTCATGCAGGCCCCAAGAAGACGTTCTGGGTCGATGCAAAGGCACCGGAGAGCAAGCAGGTTACCCGTGATGTCAGGGAGAAATTCCTCCGGTATTACACCGTAACGCAGGCAAACTACGAGGTTCCGGATTCATACGCACCGAACCCGTTCGTTATCGAAACCAAGGCAAATGTGTGAGGAATCAGGAATGAAGATAGCAACAATCACTCTGAAAACTGCCCCGACATTATATCTCGAAGCAGACTGTATCACCCCGGATTCATTTGCAGGAAAGAGCAAGGATGAGATTCTGGCCCTTCCGGTCTATGAAGGAAGAGAATGCTACAAATTTGGGGACTACTTTGAAATCGCCGGAGAGATCGGTGAAAAACCGGAAGAGACGAAGATCGTCGTAAACGGTGACTGCACCAAGGTCAAGTACATCGGTGCAAAGATGTCAGCCGGTGAGGTCATTGTCAACAGCAGCACTGACATGTACACCGGTGCATGGATGAGAGGCGGCAAGCTGACCATCAAGGGCAATGTTGACTCCTTCTCCGGTCTTGGCATGGAGAACGGAGAGTTCATCGTCGAAGGCGACGGTATGAACTACATCGGAGCATCCTACCGTGGTGACTGGCGTGGTATGCAGGGCGGTGTCCTCCGGGTAAAAGGCAATGTCGGTAGTGATATCGGTACCTTCATGAACGGTGGAACCCTCATCGTCGAAGGAAACGCTGATGTTCACATCGGAACCCACCAGGAAGGCGGAACCATCATTGTAAAAGGTGATGTCAACCGTCGTGTCGGCGGCCAGATGGTCAAAGGCACGATCTATGTCTTTGGCAACATGAATTACATGATGCCAGGGTTCAAATACAACCAGGACGTTGAGCTTGAAGTTGACGGATACAAGGGAACCTTTGCAGAGTACATCGGTGACCTTGGCGAGCGTCACTCCAAGTCCAAGGG
>CAZEWE010000135.1:0-1978 GCA_964515765.1 uncultured Methanospirillum sp.
GTGAAGAAAAATACCGGGTGCTTGCAGAAAATGTTCATGACGTTATCTGGACATGTGATGAAACGATGCACCTGACCTATATCTCCCCGTCCGTCACCCGGGCTCTCGGTTTTTCACAGGAACAGGCACTAAAGATGAAACTGGAAGATTTCTTGGCGCCTGAATCAACGCAGGTATTTCAGACGTTTCTGGAGCAGGGACAGGATCTTTTGAAAAACGGAATTCCGGTTCCCCATAAAATGGTTCTGGAACTGGAGTTTAAAACCAAAAATAAACCCTCGACCTGGGCTGAGATGATGATTTCAACTGCGTTTGATGCAAATAAAAAATTTACCGGTTTTGTCGGGGTTACGAGGGATATCACCAAAAGGAAAGAGGCAGAAGAGCTCCTTCGGAAGAGTGAGGAGAAATTTCGGTCTTTTGTGGAGAATGCCAATGATATCGTCTTCTCTCTGACACCGGATGGCATCATCACCTATATACCGGATAAATGGACGACCATATTTGGATACGAGAATAATGAGGTAATCGGATGTGACGCATCGCGTTTTATCCATCCTGATGATTATCCCCGGATTTTTGCCAGTATTACCCAAAAAATTATTGAGAGAAAGGAGAAAGCTGTTGTTGAATGCAGGTTACTGTATAAAGACGGGTCATGGAAGTGGCATTCGCTGAATATCTCACCAGTTCTGGACGAAGAAGGAAATGTTACTCTTCTCCAGGGAATATCCCATGACATTAACGAGCGGAAACGGAATGAAGACGCCATAAAGAAAGCAAACCGGCAGCTGAGTCTTCTTACGGGAATAACACGGCATGATATCCTCAATAAAGTATCAGTTATTTACGGATTTTTAGAGCTGATGGAGAAGGGACTTCTGGACCCATCCACTACAGAGTATTTCTCAATCATATGTAACGCCACCCGTGATATCCAGACCCAGATTGAATTTACCCGTATCTATGAGGAACTCGGTTCTCATGAACCTCAATGGATTCTTCTTGATCTGGTCATCCCCCGTTCTCAGGTTCCCTCTTCCGTCACCCTGAATACAGATATTCAGGGAATTATAATCTTTGCCGACCCCATGCTTGAAAAAGTCTTTTTTAATCTGCTCGATAACTCTCTTCGTCATGGGGAAACGGTCTCTGAGATACGTGTCTCTGCCCGAAAGGAAGGAGATTTCCTTATCGTGGTATGGGAAGACAATGGGGTTGGTATTACAGATAGTGAGAAAGAGAAGATCTTTGAACGGGGATTTGGAAAGAATACCGGTCTTGGCATGTTCCTTGTCAGGGAGATATTGTCCCTGACTGATATCAGGATCACAGAAAACGGAAAACCGGGAACCGGAGCACTGTTTGAGATGAAAATCCCCCGGGAGTCATACCGGGCTATCCTGAATAACGTAACTTAGTCCTTTTGAAATCTGAATAATCCATGCGGGACAACAATTTCAAACCGTGCCCCAATTCCTGGTTTTCCTGTTTCACGAATCTCAAGTCCGGTGATTGAAAGAAGTTCTCTAACCAGATACAGGCCCATCCCGGTATTCTTTCCATATCCGTGCTGAAAGATTCTCTCCTTTTCTTCTTCTGGAACTCCTATTCCATCATCGGCGTAGACAATACTGATCTTTTTCCCCTTTTTTTCTGTTGTAATCCGGATGGCAGAGATAGTGGTCCCATGCCTGACGGAATTTTCAAACAAGGTTGAAAAGACTTTCTGAATGATGGGATCTGCAAAAATTTCTATATCCGGAGAGATCGAGATGTCAACCGTGATATCCCCTAATGAAACATCAGATCTCGCTGCATTCACAATAGAGATCAGGTGCATCCACCGGCTGGAGAGAGATCCGAAATCTTCACATTCCCTCGTAAATTCGATGGTATTCTTCAATGTCTGCCCTGCAGTAAGGGCATTGGTGATGTATTCCTGTTGATCTGGTGTCAAATCCGAATCAAGTACCAA
>CAZEWE010000135.1:2078-6745 GCA_964515765.1 uncultured Methanospirillum sp.
GGGCATTGGTGATGTATTCCTGTTGATCTGGTGTCAAATCCGAATCAAGTACCAAATCCAGAGATACGGTGATGATATTTAAATCGTTGATAATATCATGCCTTGTTATTCCGCTCAGAATTTTGAGTTTTTGCAATGCTTCAAGGAGTGAGTATTCAAGTCTCTTCCGCTCACGAATGTCCCGGATGATAATGAGATCTGCCGAAGCACCCTGATATGATATCAATGCCCCATTTACTTCTATTAGAATCTCTTCTTGATCGTTTCGAAGCAGACTGGTTTCATATATCCTGGGCAATGGTTCTCCTGCCAGTCTTTTCTTTATAATCTCTGCTATCTCTTCCTGCTTATCAGGGGGGAACAGTGTCCGAAAGTCTCGTCCGGTGAGATCATCAATCGTACTCCCGATCATTCGTGCAAATGCTTCATTTAAAAAAACGAGGTGGAAGTCCTGAACAATAACGATCCCGTCCAGGGCATTGTCGATGACATTGCGGTATTTCTCCTCACTTTCTTTCAGAGCGGTCTCATTCTGTTTCCGCCCGGATATATCACGGATGGTGCTGATGAGAAATGTCTGACCCTCCAGGGTAATTACTTCAGCAGAGATTGATACCCAGAACGAATTTCCTGATTTTGAATGAGTTATGCCTTCAAATCCCTCAACTCTTCCCTGTTTTTTGATGAGTTCGATAAATTGATCCCGTTCTTCCTGTGAACTCCACAATTCAAGTTCTATTGTGTTCCTGCCTATCAATTCCTCATATGAATATTCCAGGTTCAGGGATAATGCATCATTGACTTCAATGATCCTCCCACTATCAAGGTCTGAAATGATGATGGCATCCGGACTGGAAAGAAATAATGTTGAATACTTCTCCTGGGATAACCGAAGAGCCTTCTCTGTCTCTTTGACTTCAGTTATGTCCCTGATGGATTCTATGGCACCAATCACGGTCCCTTCTGCATCGGTGAGGGCTGTAGCCATTCCCCAGAGGACCTTTTCCATACCTTGTGGTCGTGCATTCGCTGTTTCACCAACCAGGATTCTCCCCTCATACCGGAGATCCTGGTACTTCCTCTCGATCACCTCATCAGGGAGGAGTGAGAGATCAATCAGAAGAGGTCTCCGCTCTCCATAGAAGGGTATGGCGTACTCATAGTCTCCTTTTCCCAGCATATCTTCTGCCAAAATCCCGGTCATCTCCTCCATGGACCGGTTCCATGCAATCACCTTCCCTTCCCGGTCGATGGCAAAGGTAGCATCTGGTAAAAAGTTGATGATATCAGACTCACGACGTTGTAATTCCAGAATTTTCTCTGTTGCAATCTTCTGTTCGGTAATATCTGAAAAGATCCCCAGGAGATATAACTGTCCCTCTAATTCCAGAGTTGAACTATGAATTCTCACCGGTAATATTCTCCCGTCTTTTCGTAATAGGGGGATATCCTGGTAGGATTCTATAGTGCCTTTTGCCATCTGATCAAATATCTCCCTGATACGGGGATACTCATCAGGAGGATGGATATCCTGGGGTGTCATCCCTACGAGTTCATCACAGGAGTATCCCAGCATCAGGCATATTGCCTCATTTGCAAAGATAAATCGCCGGGTTTTCCCATCTGCCATGAGAATTCCGAAGGGAATATTCTCAAGTAAGGTCCGAACCCGCTGTTCTGAAACCTGAAGAGCTTTTTCAGCCTTTTTATGGGCGGTGATATCTGTCCCGATCTCCATTCTGACAATTCTTCCGTCGCTCCACCGGATGGCCCGGTCCCGGCAGTTATACCATCTCCCGGTCACAGGACTCTGAAACTCCCATTGATACAATCCTGTCGGGCCGTTTTCATCTACCAGAAGATGATTGGTGCAGAAAGGACAAGGGCTATCCCGGCCGTTTTGCATGTACTGGTAACATTTTTGTCCGGTTAATGGCCCTAAATGCGCTTTTAACCGGTTATTTGCATATAGCATCTCATAGGTGTTCATATCGGCAACATATACAAGATCATCCATACTGTTGAGGATGGTATAGAGCTGTGCCTGAACTTCTTCAATGAGTATCTCGTTCTTTTTCTCAGACGATCCAGACTTTTCTGCAGAAATTTGATCTTTTGTATCTTCATGATACAGCTCCCCTGACCCGGCTTCTGTGCTATGTGAAACCGTGATATTGTAGTGTTTCCTGATCATATTCAGGACTTTTTCAGACTGGAGCCATCGTTGATCCAGTTCGGTGACCAGCTGATCAATCCGGTGGACCTCATTATCGATGATATCGGCAGTATTTGTATCCTCAAGCATTGATGCAGTAGCCATGATAATTGCGAGCGGATTCCGTATCTCATCATTCAAAATGGCTAGAATGGCCAGGTTTTTTTGAATCTGCTCCAATGCACTCTCTTTCTCATGCTCAAGCCGGTTCTTTTCGGTAACATCATAGCCCTGGGCGATAGTTGCGAGGGGAGTCTGACCATCCGGAGTATACAGGGTCGCAGAATTCCAGAGCAGGGTCCGGATGGCTCCATCTTTCCTCATAATGTCGATTTCTGTCGTTTCCCATCGGACACCGTCCAAAGTGGTCTGTAGCAGCCTCATGGTTCTGTCAGCCGTATCCGAAGGGAACAGGATCCGAATTGACTGACCAATCAACTCTTCAGCAGGTCTCCCAATAAGAAGCTCAAAAGACCGGTTTACTCTTTTGATATGAAATGAGGGATCCCAGATGATGATCGGGACATTTGCGTATGCAATAAGGTTTTCAAGGTATTCGTTCGTCTCCCTGAAAGACTCCCTGGATAGTGTCAGGGCTGCATTCTGGTTTTTCAGTTCCTGCTCAGTCTGCAATAACTGTTCATAGGTGACATTCAGATCTGCATTGCTTTTTTGAATCGTTGAAATTAGAGATTCCCGTTCTTCTTCTGCCTGTTTTCGTTCGGTAATATCCCTGACAACCGCCCAGAGGAATTGCAGGGTTCCATCAATGGAATATGAGGCATAGGCCTGGAGTTCAACCGGGAAGATCTCCCCGTTCTTCCTGATATATTCCTTCTCAAACAGGCCTGAGTAGCCATGAAAAAAGAGACGTTTTTTCCAGATCTCCTCTTGTTCCCATGTTCGCCATTTTTCCGCTGTGATCACATAAAAACTATCCAGCGCCTTTAATTCTTCAAGAGTATATCCAACAATCGAACAATATGCCTGGTTTGCATCGAGAACACGCCCGGCCAGGTCAACCATTACAAACCCGTCAAAATTGCCTTCAAATATCTCCCGGTACCGTAGATCCTTCTCCTTCAGAGAGAGTTCTGCGATCTTCTGTTCGGTAATATCCTGAACAGTTCCCAGGGATGACAGGGGTTTTCCGGATGAATCATACTTTGTTTCGCACCGCTCAAGGACAAATTTTATCCTGCCATCCGGCATGAGCAGACGATGCTCTATCTGGTATGGTGTTTTCTCTCGTACTGAAACAGAATAGGCCTCATCTACTGCTTTCCGGTCGTCAGGATGTATGGCATTTAAAAAAGCCTCATATGTTGCACCGAATTGTAAGGGGTCTAATTCAAATATCTCAAAGATGACATCTGACCATGAAAGACGGTTTGCAGGAATGTCCAGTTCCCAGCTGCCTGTCTTTGCGAGATGTTGCGCTTCACTCAGACGGCGTTCGCTCTTTTGTAATGCGTCTTCAAACCGCCTGCGGTCGGTGACATCCCTGCTCACCCCGATGAGAACGTCCTGGCCATCCCACGTCCCTCTTGAAACTTTGGTATCTACCTCGATCCGGGTTCCATCCTTTGCAATGATTGGGATGGAATTATCCGTCTCAGTTCCATCGACCAGTTTTTGATAGAGTCCGAGTGCTTCTTCTCTTTTTTCGGGGGCCAGAATGTCAAGAATACTCCTGCCGATGAGTTCCTGTCCTGCATAGGATAGTCTCTGCTCCGCGGCGGTATTCATTGCAATGATATCACCTTTCAGATCGATAACAAAGACAATATCATCGATAGACTGAAACAGGGTTCTGATATTTTGTGCACTCCTCTCTCTTTCTTCTTCGGAACAAAGCCGCTCAATTGCACTGCCGAGTTCCCTGCTTATTGAGATGAGTGTCTCCTTTTCCTCATCACTGATGAGATACCGCCTCATACTGGCAATATTTAATACACCGATAGCCTTTCCTTTTGAAATCAGGGGGAGTGTGGCAATAGAGCACAATCCATATTTCTGTGAACGCTCCGGGCTGACCTGGGCATAATTTTCGATAAAAAGCGGCTGATTTTTTATAAACATCGTGTTATAGGGCTCTTTATCGATAGAAACATTATCGACTTCAGCAATGAACTCTGCAGGGAGGTTTTGTGTATGAACAATATGGGCTGTCCGTGAACCAAGGTCAACGAAATATATTCCTCCCCCATCAAAGTTTAAGAGAGTTATCGACCTCTCAAGAACCTTTTCCAGAAGACCCGAGAGACTTTGAGCATTATTTACCTCTGTTATGATCTCATTGAGGATGCGAAGCATTGCCGCCCGGTGCTTAAGAGAGTCAGGTTCGGATTTCAGATCATTGACGGGAATTTCTCCCTTCCCTTTCTGCACCACTGATCTGATCTTCAGAGCAAGTAACGAGAACCTGAACTCCTCATTCCCCTCTTTCCAG
>CAZEWE010000136.1:0-6707 GCA_964515765.1 uncultured Methanospirillum sp.
GATATTAAAGTCGAGAAAAAAATCGGCGGAGAAATTGAAGACTCAGAGATCATCAGGGGCGTTGTAATTGACAAGGAGCGGGTGCATCCAGGCATGCCAAAAAAGGTGGAAAAAGCCAAAATTATGCTTCTGAATGCACCAGTTGAGTTTACGAAGACGCAAGTTGACGCCCAGTTTACCATCAATCACCCGGATCAGTTACAGGCCTTCCTGAATGAGGAAGAGCGGATGACAAAGATGATTGTTGAACGGATCATCAAATCCGGAGCAAATGTCGTCATCTGCCAGAAAGCAATAGATGAAATAGCACAGCACTACCTGTCAAAAGCGGGAATTCTGGCAGTACGCCGGGTGAAAAGTTCTGACATGGAAAAACTGGCACGGGCCACCGGTGCATCGATTATTTCGAGTATTGATGCTATATCATCAAAAGAACTCGGGTATGCTGGGAATGTTGAAGAGCGGAAAGTATCAGGCGAAGAGATGATCTTTGTTGAGGAATGTAAAAATCCAAAAGCAGTCACGATTATCATCCGGGGCGGGACAGAACATGTTGTTGCCGAGTATGATCGGGCTGTTGAAGATGCAATCCGCGTTGTTTCCACGGTTATGAAGGAGGGGAAGATACTCGCAGGAGGAGGTGCCCCTGAAATTGAACTTTCCCTGAGATTACGAGAGTATGCAACGACAACCGGCGGTCGTGCCCAGCTCGCTGTTGAGGCATTTGCGTCGGCACTTGAGATAATCCCAAAAACCCTTGCTGAAAATGCAGGCCTTGATCCGATCGACATGATCGTAGCTCTCCGTGCGGCTCATGAAAAAGGTCAAAAGACGTTTGGTCTGGATGTAGTCACGGGTAAGCCGGTAGATTTCCTTAAAGAAGGAGTAATTGAACCACTTCGCGTGAAAGTCAGGGCAATTACATGTGCGGTGGAGACAGCGGATATGATAATCAGAATTGATGATAATATCTCTTCAACGAAGTCATCCGCACCGCCAATGCCACAACAGGGCATGGGAGAAATGGGGATGTAAATCCCCTCAACATAAGATAATATTGTGATTATACAAGATTTAAAGGCCCCTTCTTGAAACCCCGATATGTCGAAGAGAGCAGCAATTCTCTTGGCGGTTCACCTTCAGATACGTACAGGTCAGGCGGGCAGCCATCAGGGACCACCAAAATCCTGCATATTTTTCTTTAAAGGATACAGTATTGAAGATTCTTTGTCATGGTGATGAAAAACTATATCTGCTGATACACCATCTATTGTGTGCAGACGAAAGAGTACATTATTACAATAGTTTTGAAAATATCGTTCTCATTGATTAGATAATATCACTGCTATTTTTTTAGGTAATTCTCTGGTGTATAGTGAACAGTTTTTACATCACCAACCGTTATGCGATATCAGGAAGGAAAAATTATGGACGGAAGTAAATTATACGTAGGCAATCTCTCTTATTCAACCAAAGAAAGTGAAGTTTCAGACCTGTTTTCAACCTATGGTCAGGTTGTAAGTGCCAAGATCATCGAGAACAAAGGTTTTGGATTTGTTGAGATGGGATCCTCTGAAGAAGCTCAGGCAGCACTTGATGCACTGAATAATTCAGAATTTATGGGAAGAACCTTAAAAATCGATGAGGCACGACCCATGCAGCCACGGAGCTCCTTTGGTGAAAGCAGAGGCGGATTCGGCGGCAACCGTGGCAGTGGTTTTGGCCAGAGACGGTATTAATTCTAAATAACCTTTTTTTTATTTCTTAGTGCCCTTTCACAGGTTCTGATTCTTCGGTGGTGAACAGACTTCATCGCTCCGGCTGGTCCGAATAAGGGCAACAGTCACCCATAATAGTGAAAGATGAGCATAGAGCCGCAGATAGTAATTTTCCGGTTCATGAGCAATGGCATTCCATGTTCCAAGAGGTAGTGATTCAGAAATCCCTTCCGGATCGAAACTCTTCGATTTCATACTGGGAGAGAGACCAGCTGGCGATGGACAACCGATATCTTCTGATGGATAGCTCTGAACAAACCTATTTTTACATCCATCACCAAAAGACCAGTTGTGTACATATATCATTTCTTCATAATCAGGATGATTTCAGAAATACCCTTATCCATGGTCAGGAGTTATCAAAATAAGGAGCAACAATGAAAGTTCAGAATGTTCGATGGGCAGTCCTTGGGATTATTCTCATCTGCTCAATGGTACTTAATTACCTGCATATTACTGCAGGCACTGTATTTCCATCCGTTCATGCCATATGCCCCCTGGGTGGATTTGAAAATCTGCAGGTATGGTTGTCAGGACATGCCAATCTGCAAAAACTCTTCTCAGGGACGATGACATTGTTCTTCTTCACCCTTGGATTTTCATTAATTTTTGGCAGGTATATTTGTGGCAATATCTGCCCTTTCGGGGCCCTTGTGGAATTTATCGGGAAAATATCTCCCATAAAAGGATCAATCCCTCACACCATTGATGAAGGGATGCGGTACCTGAAATACGTAATCCTGGTGATTGTTATTGCAATGGCATGGATTACAGCCTCACTCTGGATATCACCCTATGATCCGTACGTAGCATATGCTCATATCTGGTCCGGAGCAGAGTTGGTGGATGAGAACGGAATCGGACTACTCATACTGATTGGAGTTCTTGCATGTTCACTGGTCATCACCCGATTCTTCTGTAGATATCTCTGTCCTGCAGGAGCCATGTTTGCTCTGATATCAGTGGCAGGCATAACCAAAGTTACCCGGACCGAATGCACAGAATGTGGCATATGCACCCAAAGATGCCCAATGGGAATTGAACCTGGGAGAAAAACGCTAATTAATAAAACAGAGTGCATCGGCTGTACAACCTGTGTGGAAGGATGTCCGTCACATAAGGGTTTGGAAATGACCATAGCCGGTAAAAACCTCAATCCACTGATTTTTGTACTTGGGACGGTCTGTATCTTTTTTGGTACGATTGTTCTGCTGAGTACCCTTGGTCTCATGCAGGTGACCATTCCTTCTCCTGATAGTGTCCTGGGAGGAGAAGCACTCCTGAACCCCATTGATCTGAGGGGATCTATGACGATAGAAGAAGGTGCAATGTATGTCGGTATGAATCTGACAGAATTTTACACCCTGATGGAAATCCCGGATTCAGTTCCGCCTGCAACATTACTGAAAAGAGTACAAAACTATGTGCCAGGGTATGATTTTCATGCGGTGAAAGCAAAATAACAGAGGAAGAAATTATTATAAAACGTTTTGGAATTATCCAGAGAAGGTGCGTATCATACAAAGTGTATCTTTCTGGAGGATTATTCCCGATCCACAAAACAATTAAAATCTGAACTGATGGCCAGGCATTATTTGAATGGATCTGGGGCAATTGCAGGAGTGACTGGGAGAAAAACTGGGTGTTAAATTACACCCATGATACCTTAACTGATGAGATTTCGTTCTATTCCGATGTTGATTATAGTGAGGATTACCCTGATGAGAAACAGATATTCGATGAATATCCAAATACCTCACGTTATTAATTTTTACAAGACCAAACCCCCATTCCTCACACATGACCATGAAACAGACCAATGAGTGAAATAATTGGTCAGGCCAGGAAGGAAGGGGAGAAAAAGATCAGATAGAGATTTTTCTAAACAAATATGCACCAATTACCGTCATAGCACAAGCAAACCCTCCGACAACAATGAAGCACAGGAACGGGTTTATCTGACTTACTCCGGTCAGACCATACCGGATTCCTTCAACCCCGTATGTCAGCGGATCATACATGGTGATGGGAGCAAGCCAGTCAGGGAGAGAACTTATCGGAAACAACGCCCCAGAAAGACCGAAAATTGGAAAGATGACGAAGTTCATAATGAGCTGAAAACCAGTCATATCCTCCATTCTGGATGCAATTGCTATCCCAAAGGCGGTAAAGGAGATCCCGATGATCACCATGAACCCGAGTGCGATAAGAAAACCGGGGACACTCTGCACCTGCAGTCCCAGAAAGAGTGAGATTACCATGATCATGATACCCTGAATAACCGCTGTTGTTGCACCACCAAACGTCTGTCCAAGCATTATCTCCATTCTGGTTACCGGGGCGACGAGTGTCTCTTTAAGAAAACCAAACTGTTTATCCCAGATGATCTGAATTCCTGAAAAGACCGATGTGAAAAGGACACTCATAGCCACCATACCGGGGATCAGAAACTGGATATAATTCTCTCCAAATCCGGGAATCCTCACAACCGAATTCAGACCAAATCCAAGAAAGAGCAGGAAGAAGAGGGGCATACTGATACTTCCAATTATCCGGCTTTTTGACCGGATATATCGTTTCATGCTCCGAAGCCAGATAGTATAGATAATATCCATTTTAATGCCTCCTCATTTTAAACTGCCGCCTTATCATCTCTTTCTTGTCACTCTCCTGCTCCCGTATCGTTTTACCGGTAAAGGCGAGAAACACATCTTCAAGCGTTGGTTTGTGAACCGATACTGAGTGGATCGGAATCTGATGCTGATTTAAGAGGGTGATGATATCACTGATATGCTGCTCAGCATTGTGCAGATGTATCCGGACTTCGTCATTATGCAGTTCAACCTGCTCTATCCAGGATCCGGTCAGTACCTGTGCGGCAGTATCGTAATCGGGAGTCTTAATCGTGATTATATCCCCACCGATACCATCTTTCAGGCTTTGCGGAGTGTCAAGAGCAATGATCGTTCCATGGTCGATGATTGCTATCCGATCACAGAGCCGGTCTGCCTCTTCCATATAATGGGTCGTAAGAATAATCGTTATGTTCTTTTCTTTGCTCAACGTCGCAATATACTGCCACAGATGGTTCCGGGTCTGGGGGTCAAGGCCCAGCGTTGGTTCATCAAGGAAAAGAACCGACGGATGGTGAAGGAGACCCCTGGCTATCTCAAGCCGTCTTCGCATTCCACCGGAGAATGTCTTCACCAGGTCATCCTTCCGGTCATGAAGTTCCACCAGCCGGAGCAGTTCATCTATTCGCTGTCTCCTTATATCAGGAGGAATGCGATAGAGCCGGCCATGGAAATCCATATTCTCCCTGGCGGTGAGTTCCTCATCAAGGCTCTGATCCTGAAATACTATCCCGATGGCTTTTCTGACACCATCTTCGTCCTTTAATATATCCTTTCCCTGAACGGTTGCTGACCCTGATGTGGGTTTCTGCATGGTTGCAAGTATAGAGAGCGTCGTCGTTTTTCCGGCTCCGTTCGGACCAAGAAGGCCGAATATCTCTCCCTGCTCAATCTCGAAGGAGATATGATTTACCGCTGTAAGATCGGTGAATGTTTTTGTCAGGTCGGTTACCTGAATAGCAGTTGTCATGGTGTTTTCCTGATGTATCGATGATATGGAGTATTTTCAGAATTTATGAGTGGATTAAAATTCATGCAGGGAAATTGAGGGTTATGTCTCTTTGCCGGAATTGGTGAGGGTTTCATTGATCCGGTTAATTTTCAGTCCGATTCGCTCAAGCATCCGAACATATGGGGCCAGTTTTTCCCCTGACAGGTCTTCAAGGTAGGAAAGATTACTGTCTATCTCGGTCAGGATACTTTCAATTGAACCTGCTTTATCCGATCCCTCTGTTTTAAACATGCTGATCTCCTCAAATCCTGCATCGGTCAGTTCGTAGGTGCGATCTTCTCTTTTCATTATCAGGTTATCTTCCACAGCTTTACTGAGAAGTGGATAGATGGAGCCAGGTGACGGTTTCCAGTGACCATGACTCATCATATCTATCGTATCCATGAGTTCCGCTCCGTTCTTTGGCCCTTCACTCAATATATAGAGGACGAGTAATTTGAGCCCCCCATATCCCCTGAAGTGCCCAAGACGGTGGAATTTCCTCATGAATGCCCTCATATCTTCACGATTGTCTCGCATACGTGTTACCAGCTCCCGGGATAACCGATATCGGTTAGTCGATATCGACAATACGATATCAGATGTCAGACTATAAAAATATTTTGTATTCAGAAACAAAGGAAGAAAAGAAAGCGGACGGAGAAATGAAATCTCTCCTTTGATAACAAAAAAAGAAACGAAATTATGAGGTTAATGACTGACAATTACAGTCTTCGGTAGTATACCAACGATAGACCATTTCAAACCCATTGATGATCTCATCAGTCCCTTCGAGTCCCACCGGACCGAAAAAGATAACCGGCGTATTCATCATGCTTCGGTTGTGCTGAATGTACAGATCACTCATCATTGCCTCCGATTCTGGTCCGGCTGAAAGATTTACCATTTCAACCTCAACAACAGGGTGGTCGGATATGTATTTCTCAAGATATTCATGAACTGGAATGCAGGGACCACATTCGGGATCATAAAAGAAAACTACCGGTGCTGAATTATTGGCAGGCTTTGTTGTGTTTACCATTTCATACAGATCATCGATGGTAAGCTCTTTTCCATCTTCAACAAATACGGTAGCACTACCCGGTATTATCCATACACTCATCCCAATAAGCAAAATCAGGAATGCTTTTTGAAAAGAACCGAAATAATTCTTCATAAATAATCTCATAAATTATGATACATTAGAAATGGATGCGTACTGATTCAATTCTTTTTCCTTCCATAATCACCCAGGTAATTGACCGCCCATAAACCCTGCTACCCGCATCAGTGCGAGGAGAGATA
>CAZEWE010000137.1:0-6675 GCA_964515765.1 uncultured Methanospirillum sp.
CGGTCAGACCACCGATAAGGCTGAACAAGCGGTAACCAGGATCAAGGAAGAGATGGACCAGTTTACCTATTAATTTTTTTTTATGATAGCATTCAGCTTCTCAAAGATATTTTTTATAAAACAAGAACCTTTTTTGCCCGTCAAGAATGAATATATCTTTACTCTTCTTTCTGGTACATCAGGAGAGTCCGGTGAATGAATCAACATATAATAAAAGATACACTCAGAGAAAAACTCCCCTATGTTACTGAGCGGTATCATGTCGAACAGTTAGCCCTCTTTGGCTCATGGGCCCGAAACGAAGCATCTGAAAAGAGTGATATCGACATCCTTGTTGATTTTTCACCAGGTGCAGATCTTCTTGATCTCTCCGGACTCAAAATTTATCTTGAAGATCTCTTTGGAAGAACGGTAGATGTCGTCCCGAAAAAAGCAATACGGGAAGAATTAAAAGCTGCGATTCTGGCCGATGCAACGTACATATGAGAGACTGGACACTATATCTTTACGATATCAAGGACGCTATCACCTCCATCCAGGATTTTATTTCAGGGATGGATTTTGAAGAATTTAAAACTGACAAAAAGACCATGAGTGCCGTCCGGGACCAGATCATGATTATTGGCGAGGCAGCAGGACACCTTCCTCCCGAAATCATCAGTAATTATCCGGAGATTCCTTGGAGGGATATTGTTGGAATGAGAAATGTGCTCATCCATTCATACTTCCGGACCGATCCTGAACTCTTGTTTTTAGCGGCATCTGAACGAATAAATTCATTAGAGCCAGTGATAGACAAAATTTTCAAGGAGTATTCTCGGGAGTGAGGCAAGGTTTGATCGGAATATTGTGTACCAAATCCCGTTGAACATTATTTGGCATTGCTAAAACATGAGTAACTTAATAGGGTCCATCACATACACCCGATAAGTATCTCTGACTTCAAGCGGGGAATGAATTTATAACGATACAACCTATTCTCATACATTACTGGGGGTACCATATGGGAACGGATTCAGATTCTAAGCAGGAGCAATTTCTTTTCTCTTCTCAGCAGCATGATGCATTTGAAACTGCATTATTATCAACAAACCGGGGAACAGCACAAAAAATAATCGCGGATTCATGTTCCCGTCTGCCCCCTCTTACCTGCATTGAAACCCTCATCATTCCGGTTCTTGAAGAGATTGGGAAAAAATGGGAGACCGGAGAAGTAGCACTCTCCCAGGTGTATATGAGCGGGAGATACTGTGAAGAGATCGTCGATGCCATGCTCCCACCCGGTCATCCGGATAGAAAAAATCAGCCAAAGATGGCTATCGGAGTTCTTGAAGATCATCATACCCTTGGGAAACGAATCCTGATTTCAATCATCCGGGCAGCGGGCTATGAGATCCTCGACTATGGAGCAGGAATATCGGCCCATACCATGGTGGATAATGTCACGCGGGATCAGATAAAAGTCCTCCTCATCTCCACCCTCATGCTCCCCGCTGCTTTGAAGATTAAAGACGTCACCTCGCAGATCAGGGAGAGAAAGCTGGATACCAGGATCATTGTCGGCGGTGCACCGTTTCGGTTTGATAAAACCCTCTATACCGAGGTTGGGGCTGATGCAATGGGTTATAGTGCGTCAGATACGCTCAAAATTATCCAGAATATCATGGGAGAGATGATGGCATGACAGCAGAAATGACCCCGATGCAGCGGGTTCTCACAACACTTGAGTTTAAAGAACCAGACCGGGTTCCCTTTTTCCTGCTCACGACCATGCATGGGGCAAAGGAACTCGGGATGTCTATCCGGGAGTACTACTCATCCGCAGAGCATGTCATAAAAGGCCAGATAATACTGCAGGAAAAGTTTCATTCTGACTGTTATTACACTTTTTTGTATGCGGCAGTGGAAACAGAGGCTTTCGGAGGTGACGTGATCTTTTATGATGATGGGCCGCCGAATGCAGGAGGACCGGTTATCAGGTCTCTGGGCGATATCAAAACTCTGAAGGTTCCGGACATCAATAATTCTCCACGTCTCTTACAAGTACTCGATATTATCAAAGGCCTGAAAGCATATGCCGGTGATACCATTCCTATCGTCGGGGTGATCATGTCTCCATTTTCGCTTCCGGTCATGCAAATGGGATTTGAAGCATATCTTGACCTGATATACGGTGATCCTGACCTCTTCTGGATCCTTATGGAGAAGAACATTGAGTTTGGCATTCACTGGGCTAACAGCCAGCTGGAGGCGGGAGCTACTGCCATCTGCTACTTTGATCCAGTATCATCTCCTACCTGCATACCCCCTGAATTGTATAGAAAAACAGGACTTCGGGTCGCACAAAAGATAATTCCACAGATCCATGGCCCTACTGCTACCCATTTTGCATCAGGTCTTGCCTTGCCCATCATTGATGATCTCTTGACAACGGGTACGGTGATGCTCGGGGTGAGTACTGATGAGGATCTTGGTGAGGTGAAGAATGCCTGTAACAAAAGACTCCGGCTATTTGGAAATCTGAATGGTATTGCCATGAGAAACTGGACAGAAGAAGAGGCAGAGGCAGCAGTAAAAGATACCATCCGAAAGGCCGGACCAGGCGGAGGATTCATCCTGTCAGATAATCATGGAGAGATACCGTTCCAGGTTCCGGATCACGTCCTTCGTGCCATGTCTGATGCCGTGAAAAAATGGGGAAGATATCCCCTCGACTGGATCATCTCATAATGGGATCTCTTGGCCTGCTCTATTGTGAGACCTTGCAGCGGGAGATTACAGACATCCTGGCAAGCGAAGCATATCCTCTCCTATTATCACGTTCTTTCTCCCGGCACTGTATGAAAAACGGGACGAACAATAATCCGCTGACTGAGCCCCTTGGCTATCTGACTACCCGGTGTGACCGGATACTCATCATCGGCTGTGGATGTATGCACGGACTTTCCACAGAGGTTTTGGATTCAGTTGAAATTATCATTCCGGACCTGTTCCGTGACATCCTGTTTCCTGAATCCTTCGTTGATGAACAGCGGAAGATGGGTGCCTATTGTATGGTTCCGGATAATTTTCTTCGCTTTGCTGACTTTTTCTCCTGCCAGGGATTTGATGATACCACGCTTGCGACATTCCTGGCCGAATCTATCCAGTCCATCATCCTTGCAGATACGGGATCATGGAAGATACCAGATGAGTTCATCCAGAAGTTTTTCAGTCAGTATCAGGTTCCGGTCACGGTCATCCCGGTGGGAATAAAACCAATCAGCGGGTACATCAGGGTTCAGTATCTAGAATGGTTCCTTTTAAGAGAACAGGAAGAGCATACGAAGCATTTATTATCGGCACGGAAAAAAACCGCAGATTATGCCATGATGGTGGATCTGCTCGGAGGCATCACTCTGGCAACCCAGGAGCAGCAGGTCATCAGGATCATCACTGATCTTGTCTCCATGCTCTTCTCTCCGCGGGAGATAGGATTTCTTCCGGTCTCGGATGAGAAAATAGGTCCATATGTCAGTTTCAATGGGGATCCTTTCACAGCGGAGGATGAATTACGCTCATTCCTTACTGGACAGGACGATTCCGTGTTTACTTCTTCAGGGGATGGTTTTTTCCTCCGGATACGATATGATCTCACAACCGTTGGTATCCTGTACGCTGCAGGTTTTACCCTCCCTGAATATCGGCATAATTACCTTGATCTTGGAATTTTCATCGCAAAGGTCTGTGGGCTTGCGATAACGAACGCCAGAATCTTCGAAAAACTGAAGGATACCATCGATAAATTAAACCAGGAGATATTTGAGCGGGAAAAGGCAGAACTGGCTCTTCGTGAGAGTGAAGAGCATTACCGATCCCTCTTTGAGAATATGCTCGAAGGGTTTGCCTATTGTCAGATGCTCTATGATGATGATCAGAACCCGTCAGACTGGATCTATCTTAGTGTAAATAGCTCATTCGACCAGATTACCGGACTTTCCGGTGTTCAGGGAAAGCGGGCTACCGAAGTATTCCCGGGGATCAGGGACAGTTCTCCTGAATTATTCAAGATATACAGCCGGGTCGCTGAGACCGGTGTTCCAGAGATGTTTGAGACCTATTTTTCTCATCTTTCCATCTGGCTTCGGATATCGGTGTATCAACCCAGAGTTGATCATTTTGTCGCGGTATTTGAAAATATTACTGCCAGAAAACAAACTGAAGAAGATCTGAAGAAGGTTGTCAGGGATCACCAGACCATCCTGGAGAATGTGCCATCCATGATCCTCTTCAAGGATACCCAAAACCGGTATATCAAAGTCAATCCGGCCGCTGCACGAATGATTGGAAAGCCAATTGAAGAGATTGAGGGGAAGACCTATTCTGAGCTGTTTCCAGATGGTCCGGATCCCTACTACCACCATGACTTCGCCGTCATCACAACAAAAATCCCGGATTTCGGAGTGATTGAACAGATAACGGCTCCCCAGGGGGAACATCTGTGGGTGCAGACCGATACCGTGCCGCTTTTGGATGATGCCGGTGATGTCATCGGGCTGCTTGTTGTCAGTACTGATATCACCGAGAGTAAACGGGTCAAAGATGCTCTGAGTCAGATAAATCATAAACTGAATCTCTTATCCGGCATAACCCGGCATGATATCAGTAATGAAATCCAGATTCTGTTCGGGTACCTGGACCTTGCCGGGCTCAAAGGGATACCTTCTGAATTACAAGAGGATTTTTCCATTATGAAAGAAGCAGTTCATCATATTGAGCGTCAGATAGCATTTACCCGAGATTACCAGGATATCGGGATACATACACCCCAATGGCAGAATGTGAGAGATGTTATCCGTCATACCCAGAAATCCATCAATATCTCCCCGATCGAAGTGAAGATAGAATTCACGGATGTAGAGATCTTTGCGGATCCCCTTATCATAAAGGTGTTTTTTAATCTCATGGATAATGCCCGGCGATATGGTGAAAAGATCACCTGGATCCGATTTTTCGCAGAGACGAGGGGCACACACCATATCATCATCTGTGAGGATAACGGAGCAGGGATTCCCGATGAGTACAAATCAAAGATATTTAACAGGGAATACTTCAAGCATACCGGATTCGGACTGAATCTCTCCAGAGAGATTTTGGACATCACTAATATCAGCATCAGGGAGACAGGTATATTCGGGACCGGGGCGAGGTTTGAGATGGATGTGCCGGAAGGGAACTGGCGGTATGTCAGATAACCGAACCAGATTATCATTGTTCTAATCTGTAATCTGCAATCTGACTCTCATATTCTGCTTTTCCTTCTGAGTAACCGGGTAGATAGAATTATCAGGATATATCAGATTCTTTTGGATTGGTACTATCAAACCAGGCACTCATCTCATTCCGGCCAATCTCCCGGGTTAAAATATCAGGATCGGAAAGGATTTCATAGAAAATAGCAATCAATCGACGGCCCCTTTCATGGCAATCACCGAAGAAATGAAGAGGTAAAACGTGTGCCAAGATCAAAAAACTTATCCTACAAGAAGTGATAAGTATCGTTACGAATTGACGTGATATGAATACCACGATTTCCCATCATCAGTCAGAAGTCCTTCATGTCCTTATCGTTGATGATGAAGAAGATGTCAGATTAGCCACCGCTGAGTACCTGACAGTAATACATTCCTTTGAAACATCACTGGCCGGATCAGGAGAAGAGGCACTCTCACTCCTGGCCAATTCCCGGTATGATGCCATCATAGCAGACTACGAAATGGAGGATATGAGCGGGATAGACCTCCTTAAAGCCATCCGTGCTCGGAACGATGATACTCCATTTATTGTATTCACCGGTCGTGGCCGTGAAGAGGTTGTCATTGCCGCTTTTGAGAATGATGCAGACGGATATGTCATGAAAGGGGGTGAGATTAGATCCCAGTTTGTTGAACTAGCCCAGAAAGTGACAACCCTTGTTCAGAATAAACGAACCGAGAACTCCCTTCGTGAGATAGAGGATCAGTTCAGGGATATATACATAAACTCTCCAATCGCCATCAAGCTGTATAACCAGGACGGAATCCTGATGGACATCAATCCGGCCTGCTTTGAACTGCTTGGAGTCCATTCATCTGAAGCGGTTCGTGGTCTTTCGCTCTTTGATGATCCTCAAATTCCGGAAAAGAATCTTGAGGAACTAAAAAGCGGAGATACAACCAGGTATCGTTCTGTATTTGACTTTGATCTGGTACGGAATATAAACCTCTTTGAAACCACACGAACCGGAAAGATAACGGTTGGTGTGCAGATAACCCCAATGTATCATGGCGAACATCAGCTCTCCGGATACCTGGTCCACATCGTTGATGTCTCCGAGGAGGTTCAGGCTCATTATGACCTGAAAAATCAGAAATTATTCCTGGACCGGCTCCTTGAGACCATCCCAAGTCCGGTCTTCTATAAGGATAAAAAAGGCAGATATACCGGATGTAATAACGCATTTGAACAATATATCGGGCTTACTAAAGAAGAGATCATCGGGAAGACGGTGTATGACATTGCACCAAAGGAACTGGCAGACACCTATTATGCAAAAGACAAGGATCTCTTAGAGGCTCCAAAAACCCGGTCATATGAATCAAGGGTGCAGTATGCTGATGGATCCCTGCATGATGTCATCTTTAAAAAAGCAACCCT
>CAZEWE010000138.1:0-6598 GCA_964515765.1 uncultured Methanospirillum sp.
TTTTCGGAGTTCTTTTTTGTATTCCCAGTTGTGCGGTGCATGTGACGGATAGACGACAAAGATGACAAAATGGTAGATCCGGCGAATTACTGCGATTCGGACCCTTAAGCAGGATGAGTTCACCATACCACAACTGCACCAGGTGATGAACATTCCATATGTTTTCCTGTTATGAACGAGGATGCCTGATTAAAAGGGGGATGTGTTGATGCCGTAAGTGGTTACTTCGGAGCGGGAGGCTCCTTTGTCCATTATTTATCCGGTCAGAACAATTACCATCAGATAAAGAAGTAAATAGTCCTCTTCTGGTTTAGCTGCTTCTGGTAAGGAATTTACAGGCAGTGAGGTATCCCCTGATACCGGATACCTCCCTCTGTGAAGAGTGTATGGTATTCTGATGCAACCGGAATCAGATGTTTAAGAGCTTCATATCTGCACCCGGTTTGTGCACCACACGATTTCATATCATACTGTCACTATAAAGGATTTCTCATTTCTTTCGAAAAAAAGTCAAATGCTAAAAGCCGGAAAGGGCCCGGCTTACCTGCGTTGGAAAGACTGGAACAGTTCTCCGGTTTTAATCTTCTCTAAAAACAGGTTCAGTTCAAGCTGGTCCCGGTGAAAGTACATATGTGCCGAGATACTGATCGTTTCAAGCCAGCCCTGTGTGACTTTTTTCTCATCGGTTTTTCTTTTCTGGTTAATCTGCTCACAGACGTATTTCTGGAGATGGGCAAGACCATATGCGTTCTGCCCCCATGCAGATAACATGTCATTGCTTCGGAATACACAAATCAGGTTCAGATGATTATTTTTATCGATGACACACTGCACAATCTGCAGGCAGGGTGGCTCATCAGCGGCAATATCCTGGGCCGGGAACCAAGTTATCGCGATTGCACGGCGGCTTTCAGGATTTGATATCAGCCGGTTTATGATGCTCTCCTGGATCTGGTCAATACCTTCGTATCGTCCATCACCTGTCCAGACCAGCTCACCGCATGCCTCTGCCGGAACATATCCCAGTTTTTTAAAGAGAGCATCGATGGTTTTTTTAGCCGCACTGCCGGACTTGTTGATTATTTCAACCCTGGCTCTTGGATAATCCCGTAGCCGGTTTCCATAGGTATATACTGCATCCGTCCCATCGTCACGGCGCGGTGTAATCGTGTAGAGGGACGCCTGGTACTGCTCAGAGAACTTCTCTCCAAAAAGAGACGCTCCTGAACGCATTGGCTCTGCAAATGGCTCTTCCACATGAATGCAGATCGGCTCTTCCGGATCCCAGGTATATTCACCGTCTTCAGTGACCCTGACCTGCCCCTCACATCTCCTGGCAATCTCTCTGATTACTTCCTCATGGGCCTGTCCGATACTCCGCTTCCGAATTGAAATCATATGGGTTCCTTAGAATTGGCTGGTTCAGGCCTGCTTGCCGGTATTCCGGCTTATGGCTGCACAGATCCACCAGCTGCCGTCAATGTCTGATACAAACCAGTAATTTCCTGTTGCAGCGTCAATATAGAGGCCTCCCCCCGTGGTTGCAAGATCCCGCATCATCCTGACCTGTCCGGCGTCGTGGTCATCGGCAATAAACCGGGAACCGACCTCGCCCGGTCGTGTACTGTCCGCAAGAAGAACTCCGTCGATACCGTACGCGATAATGACCATGCCTTCAGTGTTATACTGCCCGGCCGGATTGGAAAACTCTGCAAGTGCGGCATCTTTTCCCTTTTCGAGAGCAAATGTCCGTGCCTCAAACGCCCGGTTCATCAGTTTTTCCTGTGGGGAAATCTCAGGGATTATGGTCTCATCAGTCAGGTTTGCACTGGTCGAATTATTCTGTGCAGACTGATTTTCCTCGGATACCACACCCCCGGGTACCAGGAGAAGCATGATGAGAAGCAAAAGGACTGCCTGAATTTTCATGTGTGTATGGTTTCGTTCGGTAGGGTATCTGGTTTGCGTTTGACTTTTCCGCAATTTTTGATATGTACCATGAAGGGGAATCTGAAGGTCTCTTAAAAACAAAAAAAGGAATGCCGGTTATGACATCTTTGCGATTGCTTTATCCTTTCCCTGCTGGGCATCCAGAAGTCCGGGGTCCAGAATAAGCGCAGTATCATAGGATACCACTGCATCAGCATACCGGCCAAGGGCAAAGAGGGCATCACCCCGGTTACTCCAGCCACGGGCATATGACGGCTCCCATATTGTTGCATTATCTGCCGAATCCAGAGCCTCTTCATACCGCCCGGCAAGAATCAGGCACCAGGCCCGGTTACTGTATGCCTTCCCATATTCAGGATCAAGCCGGAGTGACTCGTCAAACATGGCCATCGCTTCATCATATTTTTCCAGATAGGTCAGGGCGATTCCCTTGTTGTTCCAGGCTTTTTTATAGGTTGGATCAACGGCGATTGCCTTATCATATTCGAGAATGGCCTCCTCAAATCTTCCCAGACTTTTCAGGGTCTTTCCTTTTCCGTTTAATGCCTCGAGATGTTCGGGATCGATGGCAAGAGCCTGATCAAGAATGATGAGGGCTTCTTCGTACTGGTCCTGATCATAGAGCATATTTCCCTGTGCTGCCAGTTCTTCTGCAGAGGATGCAGCAGCCGGCCAGAATCCTGTAATCATCACAAGAAGGAGGAGCACCCATCCATATTTCATGATGATACCATGCATCTCTGATCTTTAAGAAGTTCATTATCACCGGCAATATCTGCACGATGTCCGCACCTTGATATAAAACAATGTCCTACAGTTGTAACAGGTAGATTGCAGAGCAGATGATCTCAGTCCTGTACGTTGATGATGACGAATCCTTCTGCGGGTTTTTCAAGTTATACCTGGAGAGGATGGAGGGCTTTACCGTCACAACCGTACGGTCCGGGTTTAAAGCGCTTGAAATGATTCTGTCCGGTTCATTTGAGATCGTCGTCTCTGATTATTACATGCCCGGGATGTCCGGGATGGATCTCTTACGGGCGTACCGCGAGAAAGGGGTGAACATCCCCTTTATTCTCTTTACCGGAAAGGGAAGAGAAGAGGTCGTTATTGAGGCGATCAACGAAGGCGCAACTTTTTATCTGCAAAAGGGAGGTGACCCGCCATCTCTCTTTGCTGAGCTTGCCCATAAAATCCGCCAGGCTGTTCATGCCGAATCTGCACAAAAAGCCCTGTTAGAGAATGAAGAGAAGTTCAGGCGGTTATTTGAGACGGCATTTGACGGGATTCTCCTTCTCTCCGACTTTACCATCGTTGACTGTAACAATCAGGCTGCAGCCTTATTTCATGCAGATAAGAACCGGATGATAGGGTTTGATTTTACCCTGCTGGCACCGGAGGTTCAACCGGAAGGGAGCAGGACCAGGGATAAGGCAGGGGCGTTACTCCGGACTGCCTTACAGGAGGACGGAGCTGTTGTCACCTGGAAGTTTCGCAGGTTTGATGGATCGGTATTTGATGCCGAGATGAGTATCAGCAGGCTTGAGGTTGGAGGATCTCTCTTTTACCAGGCGATCATCCGGGACATTACTGAACGAATCCAGGCTGAGAATGAACTTGAGCAGCGGAATATTGATCTGAGTGCTGCATACGAGGAACTTATCGCATCAGGAGAAGAACTGAAGTTTCGTCTTGAGGAGTTACGCGAATCCCAGGAGATGCTTCAGGAGAGTAAAAAACGCTATAAGGATCTTGCCGATCTTCTCCCTGAAGGGATTTTTGAGTGCTCCCTTGATGGACGTATCACCTACGTCAATCATCAGGCATACATGATCTTTGGATATGAGCCTGATCAACCACTTGATAATAAAAACGTATTTGATTTTATCATCCCCGGGGATAGGGTCCGTGCTGCTGAAATCATTCGTACTGTCATTGGAGGTGCTCCCTCAAAACCGCATGAGTATGTGGCAATCAGGCCGGATGGCTCAACTTTTCCTGTAATCATCCATTCCACAGTAGTCATTGAGAACGGGGTGGTAGTTGGCCTTCGTGGTGTAATTATTGATATATCGGAGCGAAAAAAGGCAGAAGACGATATCAGGGAATCCAAGCAACAACTGGCTGATGTCATTGACTTCTTCCCTGATGCAACGGTGGTAATTAATAAAGAAGGAGAGGTGATATTCTGGAACCGTGCCATTGTTGCCCTGACCGGGATTGCGGCAGAGGATATGCTTGGACAAGGGAACCATGCATATTCGGTCCCCTTTTATGGTGACAGAAGGCCGATCCTTGTAGATCTTGCATTACAGCCTGATGAGGTCACCCAGGGAAAGTACATGAATCTCCAGCGGGAGGGGGATGTCATCATCGGTGAGGCGTACATGAGCGGTGCAGGGACAGAAGCGATGTACCTGTGGGGTGTTGCTTCTCCACTCCGAAATCCTGAAGGTGAGATCGTCGGTGCGATTGAATGCATCAGGGATATTACAACCAGAAAAAAGGCTGAGGAAGCACTTAAAAAATCCCGTGAGGAACTTGAGGTCCTGGTGACCGAACGGACCAGTGAACTGATGCAGGTCAACCAGGCTCTTCGTGAGAGTGAGGAACGGTACAGGACTCTGGTTGAGCTCTCTCCTGATCCCATCTTTGTGCATGACGGGAAACAGATCCTCTATGCAAATCCTGCCGGTGTCACGTTGTTTGGAGCTGAAAAGGAGGAGGATGTAATTGGTGAGGACCCCCTAGCCTATGTCCATCCTGAATATCTTCCCCGGGTCGCTTCCCGGGTATCAGCATCATTTTCAGGAACGGGGTTAAATCCCCCTGAAGAAGAATGTTTTATCAGTCATACCGGGGAGGTTCTGCAGGTCGAGGTCTCGACCATGGCTATCAGCTACCGTGGAAGGCCGGCCATTCTCGTGATTGCCAGGGATATCAGGGCACGAAAAGAGGCAGAAGCTCAGCTCAGGGAGTATGCACAGGTTCTGGAAGACAAAAACCATGAGCTTGACTTTTTAACCAACCGGCTGATCGGGATGAACCGGGAACTGGATGATCGTGTCAGGGAACGGACCGATGAAGTAAACCGGCTCCTGAAACAAAAAGACGATTTTATCAACCAGCTTGGCCATGATCTGAAGACGCCTCTGACCCCTCTGATTGCCCTGCTTCCCACGCTTCTTCATGAGGAGCATGAGATTGAGAAGCGTGAACTCTTTGGTGTCCTTCTTCGTTCAGTGTACTCAATCAGGGAACAGATAGAGAAGATTCTCACCCTGGCACGACTCAGCCGGCAGGATGGGGTGGTTGAATTTGAGATGATCCGCCCTGCTGTCCTTATCCATCAGGCGGTGGAGAAACACTGGCTTTTTGTCGAGCAGAAAAACCTCACGGTGGAGGTGGAGGTTCCGGATGATCTGTCGGTGAGTTTTTCGAATCGGGATGCTTCATCAGTATTTGAGAACCTTCTCAGCAATGCCATCAAGTATACCCGGAACAATGGCAGGATCAGGATCTATTCCCATGCTGATGATCAGGCGGTTATCATCACCTTTGAGGATACCGGGATTGGTCTGACGAAGGAAGAGGCACTCCATGTATTTGATGAGTTTTACATGGCCGACCAGTCCAGGCATGACCGTCAGTCATCCGGTCTTGGGCTATCCATTGTAAAACGGGTGATGGAGTGTTATGGAGGAAAAGTGTGGGTGGAGAGTGACGGGAAGGATGCAGGTTCCCGGTTTATGATCTGCATCCCGCTCTCCCGTGACGGGTGTTGCAGCATCGCCTGATTACTGTCTGAGTGATTGCACAAATGCCGTGATTTGGGGGATCAGGGTATCTGGTTCCCCGAGACATGCCTCAATTTTTCTTACCAGGGCCGAACCCACGATGACTGCATCGGCTCCGGCATCCACCCAATCCCGTACCTGCTCCCCGTCAGAGATGCCAAATCCGGGGGCAACAGGTATGTCTGTCCTGCTTTTGAGATCGATGAGCAGTCTTCGTGCCACCGGGTCAGTTTTCTGCCGCATGCCGGTGACACCAAGAGCCGCGACCAGGTAGATAAACCCGCTCTGCACGGTCAGGATTTTTGAGAGGCGTTCAGGTGAAGTGGTCGTGCTGACCATCATGACCGGTGCGACCCCTGCAGCCTCTGCGGCGTCGATATAGGGTGCTGCCTCCTCGAATGGAAGGTCTGCAACAACCACGGCATCAATACCGGCATCTGCGGCATCCTGATAGAATTTTTTGATATCACGCTGCAGGATCAGGTTTGTGTAGGTGAGAACGACAAGGGGGATGTCAGATCTCTTCCGGACCTCCCTGACCAGATCAAAGAACCGGTCAGTGTTCATCCCTGATGCAAGTGCCCGCTGGTCTGCCTGCTGGATGACCGGCCCATCGGCAACCGGATCTGAGAATGGAAGGCCGAGTTCGATGATATCCGCTCCTCCCTTCTCAAGTGCACGGATGATCTCAAGACTGGTTGCAAAATCAGGATCTCCTGCGACGGTGAAGGTCATGAGGAGGCTTTTTTTGCGGGTTTCAAATGCCGTTTTCAGCCGGTTCATTGCTTCCCCTCCATGTATCTGATAACAGTTTCAACATCCTTGTCTCCCCGTCCGGAGAGGTTTATCAC
>CAZEWE010000139.1:0-1599 GCA_964515765.1 uncultured Methanospirillum sp.
TGCCATTCCGGTACACCATATTTAATGCGTTTATCATCGCCTCCGTGGACGCTAACACAATGTCATCACCTGATGCGGCAGCATCAAACAGTCTGCCTTTCTCATCTTCCACCACCAGGGTGACATGACCGATTGCATCACTCCCTTCAGATATTGCAGAGATATTAAACTCCTTTAAAGAGGCAGGTCTTGGAATCGTCCCGATTAATGCATTTACTGCTGCATCAACCGCACCATTCCCGGTCCGGGAACAAATTTCCTCAACCCCGTTCACCCGTGCCCGCACCGTTGCCGTCGGGATCATGTGATTGCCGGTCATGATGGCAATATCGACCAGCTCGATATACCGTCCTCCGGTAGAGGTTCCGGTCACAGTCTCGGCAATCTCATACAGGTCATGTTCGGTGACTTTCTTCCCCTTTGCGGATATCTGCTTGATCCGGCTGATAATCTCGTCCATCTGGGCATTGTCAGGTTTAATGTGGACCTGATTTAACATTTCGCGGACTGCATGTCTGCCCACGTGTTTGCCCAGTTTCAGTCGCCGGCGGTGTCCGACCATCTCAGGGGTCATGATGCCAGGCTCAAAGGTGCTGGAATTTTCAATAACTCCCTGTGAATGGATGCCGCTCTCATGTGAGAAGGCAAATTCACCCGTTACCGGATAGGTCGGGGGGACCATGATGCCGGAGAACCGTGAGATCATCCGGGAAGTCTCTACCAGCCGTTCTGTAGTAATGCCGGTATCAAATCCGAATATTGACTCAATTACCATCACCGTGCAGGCTAAATCTGCATTTCCTGCCCGCTCACCGATCCCGTTCACCGTCACCTGGACCTGGTCTGCACCAGCCTCTACAGCGGATATGGTGTTGGCAGTTGCCATTCCAAAGTCATTGTGACAGTGGACATCAATGGTGACCGGAATCTTCGGGCGTAATGCACGAATCATCTCCTGCATGGAGGTCGGAGTTGCAACACCCACGGTGTCAGGTACATTGATGGCTGTGGCTCCGGCTTCAACTGCTGCGGTAAATACCTCAATCAGTTCGGGAATCCCGGTCCGCGTTGCATCCATGGCAGAAAACAGCACTTTGTCCGTATGGTCACGGGCGTACCTGATGATTTCACCGGTAGTAGCGACCACTTCTTCATGGCTCTTTCTTATGGTATGCCTCCGCTGAACCTCTGAAGTCGGGATAAAGACATGCACCATGTCAACACCGGCCTCGATGCACCGGTCAACATCCGACTGTACTGAACGTGCCAGACCGCACACTATGGAATTCAGTCCTTCTGCTGCAATGGCCTTAACCGTCGAGAACTCATCTGCTGATGATGCAGGAAAACCCGCTTCGATGACGTGGACACCGATATCAGAGAGCTGATGGGCAATCTCGATCTTATCTGAAGGCGTAAATGACACACCCGGCGTCTGTTCCCCGTCACGGAGTGTCGTGTCGAAAACAGTAATTCTTCGTTTGCTCTGCTTATCGCTGGAGAAAGCGACCTGCCGTACCAGATGATACGACGTTCCCTGTCCCGGTTACTTTTTGAGACATGATCATACAGGTAGGAAGTACCCAAATATAAATATTT
>CAZEWE010000139.1:1699-6558 GCA_964515765.1 uncultured Methanospirillum sp.
GCGGCTCCAAGCATCACGATGTTCTGCGTCAGCACATTTCCTGCCTGCTCGGCGATCTCCCGTGAATCGATGACGGTAATCTGCCGGTCTCCCAGCATCTCAAGAAGCATCTGTTCGGTTGGTGCTGGTAAGTCCTGCATGAAGACGGAGGTTGGTACCACAAACTCCCTGCTTGAGTAGATCTGCCCCTCCGGTTTTAACCAGTGAGCAGCCCTCACCGCTTCCATGAGATCAAAGGAGAGGAGCAGGTCTGCAGTGCCCGGTGCAATCAGGGGTCCGAACTCCTGCCCGATTCGTATCTGACTCTCAACCGATCCTCCCCGCTGGGCCATGCCATGAGTCTCGGCCCCTCTGACTGGTATGCCTTCGATAACACAGGCTTTTCCAAGGATGTTGGAAGTGAGGATCGTACCCTGACCGCCGATTCCGACAATCATCACATCAAAGCTCATTCCTTCACCTCCCTGCCAATGGCCCCAACCGGACATATCTGCACACAGACTCCGCATCCTGAGCAGAGATCAGTGATTGACGCCAGACCGCCGTTGAGTTCTATCGCGGGACATCCGAATTTTATACAGGCTTTGCATCCGATACAGGCATCCTGCTGGACGGAGTATCGTCCCCGGACAATCTTTGACCTCTTTTCAGAGATAACACAGGGCTGCCTGGCGATGATGACCTTCACCCCTGCCCTGGCCTTTGCCTCTTTTAACACATTGATGAAGGTCGTAAGATCGTTCGGGCTGACCGTTTCGACAAAGGTTGCCCCACTTGCACGACAGATAGCATCGAGTGATACTGCCGGGGTTGTAACCCCGCATGCCGTAAGACCGGTTGTCGGGTTTGGCTGGTGACCGGTCATCGCGGTGATCCGGTTATCAAGGATGACCACCGTGATATTTGCGCCATTGTACACAGCATTGACGAGGCCCTGAATTCCGGTATGAAGGAATGTTGAATCCCCAATGGTACAGACAATATCCCGGGTCTCTCCAGCAAGGGACATCCCTGATGCTATCGTGATGGATGCACCCATACAGATGGTGGTATCAACCGTCCCCAGCTGAATGCCAAGGGTATAACATCCGATGTCACTTGGGAATATTGCATCACGAAATACCTTTTTCATCGCATACATCGCGGTCCGGTGTGCACACCCTGCACAGAGGATGGGTGGACGAACCGGAAGAGCGGCAGGTTTTTCTGCCGGCTGATACGTGACCGATGTTTCAAATCCTGCAGCATTCAGGTATCCTGCAACCCGGTCAGGTGCCATCTCTCCTTCGTACGGGACATGACCGGACATTTTTCCATACACCGGAATCGTCCCGCTGACCTGTCGTGCAACCTCTTCGATGACCGGTGAGAGTTCCTCGATTACCATCACCTTCTCATGCCGGCTGATAAACTCCCTGAGCCACCCTTCATCGATCGGGTAGGCACCGATGGTTGCGACAGAGACATCAGGCCCGATGACTTCCCTGACATACGATGCTCCGACTCCGCCGCAGATAACGGCTGTCTTTCCCCTTATCTCATACCGGTTGTACCCGATTTCTACGAGCCGTTTCTGCAATTCCGGCTGTTTCTGGTTTAATTTCCTGTGGAGTATTCGGGTATGCGCGGGAATGACCACATACTGTCCGGCATCTTTCTCAAATGATGCGGTCCGGTCAGATACAACAACATCTCCCATATCCACATCACTTTTTGAGTGACAGATACGGGTAGTGGGACGGAAGAGGACCGGCAGGGAGAACTCTTCGGAGAGGGCAAATGCATCCCGTACCATGTCATGAGCTTCCTGCAGGGTTGAGGGATCCAGACAGGGGATCCGTGCAAACCGTGCATAGCACCGGCTGTCCTGTTCATTTTGTGATGAGTGGGCATAGGGATCGTCAGCGCTCAGAATGACAAACCCGCCTTTTGTCCCGGTATATGCCGATGTCATCAGGGGGTCTGCTGCAACATTCAGACCCACATGCTTCGTTGTGAAGAGTGCCCGAAGACCACACCATGACACTGCGAGTGCCTCTTCAAACGCTACTTTCTCGTTTACTGACCATTCAACCTTGCAGGCGCGGTCAGGGTCCATCCGCAGGGTATCAATCACTTCAGATGAAGGAGTACCCGGATACCCGCAGGCGACATCGACGGCTGCTTCAAGGCATCCGTGTGCAATCGCCTCATTTCCTAGGAGATAGTGAACAACCATATAGAAACCCGGATCTGATTCTCTATCTATGTTGCCTGTTCTGGTATGAGTCATGTTCTGTTCTGCTCATGATGACCACTCAAAAAATTTCACAAGTTTTATTAATGAGTGGGATCCACCTGATAAGAGCCTCGGGCCCGTAGCATAGACAGGTGGTGCACCCGGCTGATAACCGGGAGGTCATGCGTTCGAATCGCATCGGGCCCATTTCTGTTTTATGTCATCTCTACCGTTCAATTCAAAGAACTATCATATTCTTCTCATCGCGTTTGTCGGGATAGGGCTTACTGTCCTTTTGTATTTCATCAACCAACAGATTCTGGCTGGTATTGTCATCATCATAACCGGAACCCTGCTCCTTGGTGCAATGATCTCCGCTGATGCTGCGAAACACGCCCGGCCGCTTATCATGGCTGATCTGTCCCCAAATCATCGGGAGATTATTCTTGAAAATACCGGAACATGTGCTGCAGAAAAGCTTGAGATAACGGCGGCAGACATCGATGAACCCTGGCATGTAGAACGCCTTGAGCCTGATACTACGACCCGCCTGATGCTCCCGAAGATGGTCCAGTCACTTATCGTGGAAGTGACCTACCAGGTTCAGGATAATCCACGAAGAAGCAAAGCGTTCAGTCTGGGAAGATTTGAACAGGACCAGGACCCGTTCAAACCGATGTTCCCGTTGTTCGGGTGGAAAGGAAAATAGCCGATCAGATTATGATCGGATAAAATTCAGCGTTTTTTCCAGTGCCGCCAGCAGTTCTCCCTGGTTTTGCATGTATTGCTGCATGGCTTTATACAACATGAACATGGCCTCATATCCGTAGAGGTCAATCACCTGGCGGGAGGTAATCTCTGCAAGATATGAGTCGATGACGAGATCATCAGCGCTATACATGATCTCATAGAATCTGCCATCTTCTCCCAGAAGGCAGAACTGGTCCTGAACGGCCCGTGACATGTTATCCGGCCGGTATGGCACCGGGTCGGCACTTTTCCCCAGTATTATCATCTTTTTTGGGTAATGCCGGGGATCATAGATCTCACCCTGATTGTCTTTCTTTCCTTTTTCAAGAAGTTCTATGCCGGTTTTTGCGATGACTCCGGTCACCTGTGCTGCCATTTTGCCCAGAAGTTCTGCATCCAGGTTCCGGATCTCTTCTGAATAGGCATCTATTGAGGAATCATGCAGGTTTATAACCTCAACCAGCCGGTTAAAACCCTGTTCGATAATCTCTTCCATGATGAGTATACAGGTCATCCGGGCAGGCAAAGAACCGTCTGATCAGTCTCTGACCCGTTCACCGATGAGATAATGAGGAGTAGAGCCGGTAATCCTTACGATGCAGGGTATTCCAAGTGGACAGTCCTCCCTTATTACGACCCCTTCATACCGTTCAGAACGTGCCATAACTGAACCTGGTTTGAGTTCTTCTGTCGGGATTACCTCCATCACCGCTCCCGTCTTCTTCTCATTGGCCTTCTGGAATCCTGCATAGGTTTCATGGATGATCGCACGCGACCGGTCCTTTCTGATCCGATCAGGGAGTTCATGCTCACGGGTCATGCCGGTTCCAGGCCTCCATGAGTACCGAGTCACATTCACCATCCCTGGTGAAATGTGTCTGATGAGATCCATGGTCTGCTCATGGTCGTCATCCGTCTCACCAGGAAATCCGGTGATGATATCGGTTGCGATAGTAATATCCGGCATTTCTGATCTGAAGATGTCGATGATACTCTGAATATCGGCCACCGAATACCCGCGTCCCATCAGGTCAAGGACCCGGTCAGACCCGGACTGGATTGGGAGATGAAGAAATGAAAAGAATGGACCATTTTTCATGGCTTTTGCAACCCCCCGGGCAATCGGGTTCAGGGTTGCCGGGTTCATCATCCCCAGACGGATTCGTGCGGTTTCTGGAAGGTGAGGGAGGTTGTCAAGAAGGGTGGCGAGGGTCCACTGGCCGGTGTCATGACCATATGCCGAAAGGTCCTGTCCTGCCATGCGGATCTCAATTGCTCCTCCCTCGGCACATCTGGCAATGTGTGCGTGAATCTGTTCCGGGGGGATGCTTCGTATTGATCCCCGGGCACAGCGGGTGATGCAGTACCGACAGGATCCCACACATCCCGGTCCAATCTGGACTACAGAAATCATGCCTTCATGGATGTATGGAACCATGGCTGCAGCCCTGTGAATTGAATCAGGATGTATCACCTTCACCGTGGGGTGGTTTTGGAGGTAGGCGGGCAGTGCCAGTGGAAGGCACCCGGTCACATAGACCTCGCGGTCCGGGTATGATGCTATCTCTTTGATCATCTTTCGTTCGGTAGAAGCGATGACGATACAGGTATTGATGATAATGGCATCAGCCAGTGCCGGGTCGGTCACCATCACCGATCCCCGGTTTTTCAGCACTGATATCAGGAGATCAGAATCCCCGAAATTATATGCACACCCAAAGGTCCGGATACATACCGTCCGTCCGGATAGTGCCTCTTCCCATATGCCGTCCGGTTCAAACACGCAGGTTTTGACTTTTTCAGAGTCTGATTCAGGGGTGCTCATTGACAATTGCACTCACCATTCAGGAACCAAACGGCTTAAAACATATTCTGCATATATGTAGGCAAT
>CAZEWE010000140.1:0-6533 GCA_964515765.1 uncultured Methanospirillum sp.
GTCCTTCAAATCCTCCGACACTTTTTACCTGAAGATTGTGTGATCGTGCCTCAGCGATGAGGTTTTTTGATTCTTTGCTGATTCCGTTTGAGAGGACAAGCAGGTGAGTTGCATATTCAGCCATATCTGAATCACGGATGAAGGTGGCTGCATTGATGTGGCTCTGAAAGTCCGGGGCGAATTCCTTGAACTTTATGTCATGTTCATATGCATACTGTCTGGTATAAGCGTCAACACCACTGGATCCACCAGATACAATCTCGTCAACTCCACCAATTTCAGAGATGTACTTGCTGATTTCTGCATATACGCGGTCTTTTCTTTCGCAGGTCCGAAGGCCGGTTACGATGAGTTTCTTCATGGTTTTTATCTCCTGATTTGTGAGGCATGAGCGCCGATGCACTTGTCTACAAACATCCTTGCATTTGAAATTAAAAATAGGTATTTTTTGGGGAGTCCTGAAATAAAAATTTAATATATTGGTATTGGGGCTGCAATGAATCCGTCATTTCTGTACTTCCGATATCTGCAATGAGTTCAATTTTAGCTAGTACAGAAAATGCATAGCCCTTTACACCCCTTATTTCTGGTATAAGCATCTTTCAGGAATGCGAAAAGAAAAAACAAAAATCAGTCAGAAGAAGCAGGAGACATGAGAGGAGGGTCTCATGCATCCAGGTATATATTCGGAGGGACGGAGGAGATCCCGTATGGTATTAATAGAATATTCCCGTATATGCACCGGTCTACCCGTTTTCCTGTTCGGGCATTCCCGAAAAGACGCCGTTCGTCTTGATGGTCAGGGGGTTTTTTCTGGCCTCTTCGAGTAGGTTAAATAATTCCTTGCTTACCCCATTTGACAGAACAAGCGGATGAGTCCCATACTCAACTATTCATGCATCCCTTAAAACTGGCTACATTGATGTGACTCTGCCAGTCAGGAAGGAACTCCATATGGTTGATTTCGCTCTCCTGTGCATATTCTTTGGCAAAGAGGTCAACGCCCTCTGAGCCACCGGACACAATCTCATCAACGCCACCGTTCTCCATAATATAGTTCGAGTTCTCAGTTTCGACGATGTTCTTTTGATAGCAAATCCGAAGTCCTGAAATTTTAATTCTTTTCATGGCTTCTCTCCATTGTTCGCCGTGCCACCAGCACCCCCATAATCACCTGTTGTGAACATTATGTTCAGAGATGCATCATTATAGCGCAGTGGTTCAGGGAGACTGATGGATTGTGGAGTTTTTTTGAGATCACAAAATCGAGAGATACTCTCCAGCTTGTCCTCTTACTGTATGCCACTCCTGCTTAATTTGGTCTTTTGATTTAGTGGTATTGCTTACTATCGGATTTTTGATATGCACATCCGCATTTCGTATTCGCATGGCGTATGCTTAATAACCGGTTCACATAAGAGTTGTATGTAGGGAGGTCAGAACCAAAGATGCGAACAGTTTTCCTGTGTGCTGTTCGTCCTGATTCTCCTCATATGGTGATAGTTATGCCCGAAACGCATTATAAACGTCTTGTATCCTGTGAAAAGGAAGAAAAGTGCAATACAGCACTCGATCTGGCAAAGATCGGGAAACCAGCATATCAATATATTGTCCAGTCACTTGCTGATGATAATGAATGGGTCCGTATGTTTATGGCCGAAGCACTGGGAAATATCGGTGATGCCCAGGCACTCCCAAACCTGCTTCCGCTTCTGAAAGATAAGGACCAGATGGTTCGGTTCATGGCAGCAGATGCCATTGGGAATCTTGGTTCAACTGATGCCATTCCTTATCTGGAAGAAGTGTGCAGAGAGGATAATTGCTTTGTCCGGGTCAGTGCAGAAGAAGCAATTGAAAAGATCCTGAAATAAATAATCCTTAACTTGCAGAGTCATCCTGAATAATTTTCCCTCTTTTCCCTCTTTTAAAAATCCAGTTTTTTGCCGGTTCTTCGGGTCAGGCACACAGGTTATCGGGTTCCGGTTTAATGAGGATAATAATCCCCGGTCGTCCGTTTCCATGCAGGGTCCCCAGTATCTGGTACTGGTAACAGTAGCTCTGGTCATGGGTTTGAATTGTTTCCGTCTTTCTGATTACCATGCCAGGGACAATTGTTACGATATACTCATACATGGAGGGAGGAATTATCCGGAAGAAACATTGCATGAGGTTTTTTCCGAGGTAGGAACTTTCATCGGCTGACTCAAGTTGGGAAAATTCCTGGTTGTAATATGATATGCTCAGGTATTCGTCAAGGATGAGCACAGCATCGGATTGTGTCTCTCTCATGGCAGATGTGTGATCTCCCCGGACACCCCGGGTCGTGGCTTCCTGCCTCAGCGAGGGGACGGATAACGGGTTGTGGGTTATCCTCTGTTCTGGGCATACCAGCATTGGCAAACCGGACATATGTATGTATCATGTTTCATGAGAAGTAATGAACTTCTAAATAGGACTCCATTACAACAAATTATTTATGTATGGCACTCATTTCCCTTCACCTACCTTGCCGCATACCAGATCTGATTCTTTTCAGGATGTCTCATGTTGTTACCAGATCTGATTCAGGATAATTTTGTTCTGTTCCTGATGGAAGTTGAAATATTTCAGTAAATTTTATGATAAATCAACAATTGATACTTATCTCTTCAGATGAGATATGCCCATTCGCATTTCGTATTCGCATGGCGTAGGTTTATGGTAATCTGATATGAATGGAAAATTGTAGGAGTGTTATATCCGATGGTCAACACTTACTTTCGGATAACTCTTACAAGGTGTAAGCATGCCTGAAACCCACTATATGAAGCTCCTCTCCAGTAAGAATGAAGAAAGATGCGAAATCGCCCTGAAACTTGCCAGCATGGGGAAACCGGCATATCAGTATATGGTTCAGTCCCTTGTCCATGATAATGAATGGGTAAGGATGTTCATGGCTGAAGCCCTCGGAACAATTGGCGATGCAAATGTAGTTCCACATCTCCTTCCGCTCTTAAAGGATGAGGACCAGATGGTGCGGTTCATTGTTGCTGAAGCCCTTGGCAATATCCGGGCAAAGGAAGCAGTATGTCATCTTGAGCAGATATGCGAGTTTGATAATTGTTTTGTCCGCATAGCGGCCGAAGAAGCCCTGGAAAAAATTCAATCCTAACTATGGCCACCCGAAAAATTGAGTTTGGCAAAAATCCCTTAATTCCGATATTTTCTATACAATAACACGGGCAGACTCTCTCCCTAAACCACACACACCCGTGTAATTTTTTTATTCCTCCAGGTGCTCATGAAGTCTGAGCAGAAATGCGCCACTCTGCCTGAGAAGGGTCTCAACGAGTCGTTCTGGACCAGGTGGATTTCCAGCACGTGATATAAAGAGCACTGAACCCTGGCACTCATCTTCCAGCCCGATTCCCATGCAATGAATTTCATATTGGCTCAGGTACCTGCCAAGACATGCGAATGGTGTCCCGGATATACCCGGATAATCGAATACATTCGGGGGCATTGGGGAGAGTAATTTAGGTGAGAGGAGTGCCCGAACTCCTGAGATGCAGGGGAACGATTTACCAATAAGATTCTCAAAGTAGTCTGACCATTTTTTGTTCCGCCAGTGCGTACCTAACGATATCACCTTGATAGTTCCTTGCGTCCTTAAAAATGATATAATAATGATGCAGGAATGAGGTCCGGTTTTTTTCAGGTAGGTTCCCAGGTAATCATACAGTTGCCCTGAATCATGGATTGATAAAAGACCTGTTGTAAAATCAGAGAGGAGCGTAATCTCAAAAATAAGATCCATTTTCGCTTTTTCTCCCCGGACCTGATTGGTGATGTCCCGACCTACTGACTGGTATTCAATCAGAGTGCCCTCATCACTAAATATTCCCCGGTTTGTCCATTTATGCCATGCGAGGGTCATGTCCGGCATGATAACCGGGTTTTCAGTACTTACAATCGGGTTATTGACCGTGATATCTGCAAATTGCGATCGAACCCGTTTCATATCCCTGGGTGGTATGGGCGGAGTAAATTTTTTCCCGATGATATCACCCTGATCAACACCGAACGCACGACAGTAGGCCTCATTGGCAAAAATGACCGTCCGGTCCGGGAGATATCTGATAATAAACTCTGTCTGGTCTTCAACAACTGCCCGGTAGAGTTTTTCACTTGATTTTAGCCGCTCCTGACAGAGCCTCTTTTTGGTAATATCTTCATAAAAAAGAGTTATCCCGTGTATGCCCCCATGAAGAACGGTTCCGATCATCTTTACATTAAATATCCGGATATTTGAATCATCATTGATGACCAGTTCTTTTTGCAGAGTAATGCCGGGGGCGGCATTTTCCAGTCCGCATAATATCTCATCACTCACCATCTTCAGGTTCAGGGTGAAGATCTTCTTTCCGATGATATCATCAGGAGCCACCCCTTCCGCTTCAAAAAACGCGGTATTTGCGAAGGTTACGACATTGTAGGAATCCAGGATGAGAATACAATCTGAAGTGACACTGAGCATCTCGTACAGCGGCATCCTTTGTGAAAGGAAAAAATGCTTTGCCGGTCCTATCCGGTCAAATTGTACTTCCCCGGAGATGACCAGTACATCAAGATATTTCGCCATGGAGTTCCGGTTGATATTCAGCGCACGTGACAGTTCTATTACTGTCATTCCACGGGGAGATTGACGTAATAATTGCTTAACACGCTCAAGTTCTGGTGAATACCGGTCCATGGATAATGAGTATAGTGTGGTTACTGAAGCCTATTTAGCAATATGCCTTGCAAAAGGCAATTTATAAAAAGGTTATGATTTTATCCGGCTCTAAAAAAAGGGCTGCCCGAATCAGAGGGTTACTTCCTGGAACTTTTTCCCAGGAACACCACAGATGGGACAGGCACCTGGAGCTGATTCCAGAGCAACATTCCCGCAGACCGGACAGAGATAAACTTTTGAAACCTCAAGATCCTTACCTGCCTTTACCGCTGAAAGTGCCTTTTCATACAGACCTGCATGGACCTGTTCTGCCTTCATGGCAAAGGTGAATGAACGGGTAGCATCATCATTTCCCTCGGCCTGAGACTGTTTGATGAACTCTGGGTACATATGGGTGAACTCTTCTGTCTCACCTTCGATCGAAGCGGTCAGATTATCCAGCGTTGAGGGAATCCCGTATACCTGCAGGTGGCGGCGTGCATGAATCTCTTCTGCAAGTGATGCTGCCTTAAAGAGGGTCGCAACTTTTGTAAACCCTTCTTCGGCTGCCTTATCTGAAAATGATGCATATTTTCTGTTTGCCTGGGACTCCCCGGCAAAACCTTCCATAAGGTTATCCTTGGTTGCCATACTGATAACATCGAAATCCATGTGGATAAGTGTTTCGAGAGGACCGGATCAGTAATCTCATCATTCAATCCGGATAACCTGTGTGGGCACAGATATGCCTGCCAAGCGGATAACAGACATTGATCCCCTTGACCGCCCCAGGGAGAAGATAGAAAAGAAAGGGGCATCTGCCCTGAAGGATAGCGAACTTATCGCAGCAATCCTGGGGAAAGGAACAAAGACCAATGATGTCCTTACCATCTCCAAACAGGTTGCGAACCTTCTGGAGAAAGACAATCTTCCGTCCTATGATACGCTCCTAGAAATTAACGGGATTGGTCCCACAAAAGCGGCGGTGCTCATGGCCTGCTTTGAGCTTGCAAACCGGTACGGCACTCCTGCTGAAAAAGAACGAATCCGGATAACAGAGCCGGAACATATCCTGAAGATATCAGAGGTTACTGACCTTGCCAGTAAATCACAGGAGCATTTCCTTGTTACTACCCTGAATGGTGCATCAGAGGTTATCAATACCCGCACCATCACGATGGGTCTCTTAAACCACAGCCTTGTCCATCCCCGGGAAGTATATGCCGATGCGATTACTGACCGTGCGGCTGCGATAATCTGTATCCATAACCACCCGTCAGGAAACCCGGAGCCAAGCTCTGAAGATATCACGGTGACCAGGCAGCTCTCGGAGGCCGGGAAAATCCTTGGCATCAGCCTCCTTGATCACCTGATATATACCAAAGGGAAGGTCACCTCCCTTCGCAGTCTTGGATATATCTGATTATTGACTTCCGGTCAGGGCTGACCCGAGGGCAAAACCCTTGTCAAATGCTTCTTTCAGCAGGTCAGGGAACCGGTCAAGATCCACCTTATTATCCATATCCCTGATGAATAGTTCATCAGCAAGTTTGCAGTCAAGAATATCACAAAATGCCAGAGTAGAGATTTTTATCCCGTCAAAGTTGTTGGGCAGGTTCATACCTGAAATGGATAACAGCAGCGTTCTCCTGGTTTTGCGTTTCTCCTTTGGGATCAGGGGTGCCTTTCGTTCATATTTTGCACAATAGAACACCTGGCACCGGTCCATGAAGGATTTCAGATGGCCGGGAACTCCCATGGTCATGACCGGTGTAGCGATGATAAGGCTGTCCATGTTTTTGAGCAATGGATACATCGTTCCCATATCATCTTCCATGAT
>CAZEWE010000141.1:0-6442 GCA_964515765.1 uncultured Methanospirillum sp.
TTGTCGAGGTTCCCGGTACTTCTTTGGAGAACGGCAGTGATCCGGAATGTGTCCGCCGGTGCCATGAGAGATATCCGGAAGGGAATGGGTGCTGGAAACAGTGTATCTATAGATGAAGTTCTTATGGAGAAGACCAAACGACCTCATGAGAGATTTTCGATAATATTCCATGATTTTTTGATAATTGTGAAAAAAAGAGAAGATAACCATTCATCATTCAGCCGGTTCAGGTCAGCGACGTTGTGAGCAGGGAAAATTTCCCATCCCTGAAGATCCAGCGATCCAGGACTGGCGGAACCATATGCCGTGAATCGAAATCCTTCGGGCCGGTGATCCCATAATACCTGGATTCATCCAGTCCTTTTTGTATTGACTGAGCGGAAACATTTCCGTTCTCTGAACCAAGCCGGATAGCATATGCCAGAACCATCATGGAATCATATCCATATCCGGCAATGGTTCGTCGCGGGTCCTGGCCATATCGATCCTGGTAGGATTCCACAAATTGGTCGGTCCGTTCTCCGGGGACCAGATAGGAATGGGACGGAACCAAAAAGAGGGAGAATTTCGATAGACCTTCTGATTCTTCACGCTCAAGGGAATCGATAAACCCGGTCTCCGTCAGGATCACCTGTCCATGAAATCCTGCATCAGAAAGACTCCTGATTAAGGGAATCTGCCTGGAATCATACACACTGATCACCAGAGCATCCGGGGCATCATTGAGCAGTGTATTGAAAAGACCTGAAAAATCGGTATCTTCAGGGGTTACGGGGAGAGTTCCGGTGATGATAACCGAACTATGGAGAAGACCGGACTCAATGCCACTCAGAACAGATCTCCCGTATTCATCATCAATGTAAATGACCGCAACCCGCTGTGCGGTGTATGACAGCCAGTCAGATACGAATTGTGTAACCGCATGGGACGGAGCATTCATCTGATAGAACCGGGGAGATATCCCGTACAGGGGTTCGCCGTTTGCCCGGGGGGAGATGAGTAGAGTATCCTCTGATTGCTTTGTCTCTTCTGCCATCGGAAGGGTCAGGCTTGTAGTATATGAACCGATGACAACGGGGATCCCCTCGCTTTGCATCTCCTTAAATAATGACAGGGCTTTTGCCGGAGATCCCTCGTCATCACCGATCCGAAGGATAATCTGGTACCCGGCCGCTCCCCCGTCTCTATTTATCTCATCGGTAGCCATCTCAATTCCCCGGAGAAGAGTTGTTCCAGAAGCATTGAGATCTCCACTCAGCGGGAGAATTACCCCGCAGGTGAATGACTGATCTTCTGCAGCAGAGACAGGAATGATGACCGTGCAGATGATACACAGGATGATCAGGAAGAATATCAAGGGAATAGTCCAACGGTGAAGTATCTGCATTTTGATGCCGGATTTTTTTATAAGATTCAAACTGGATAGCAACATTTCGTATATCGAATGGGTTTCAGGACGTTCAGGTTGTTTCATCGTTGTCTCCTCCAAAGAACAGATGTACCGGGATATCCAGTGATTCATTTCCCCTGGTAATTGACGGGTGAGATGACCGGACATTATAATAGAGCTGCTGATAGAGCTGGCGAATCGTATTCGGGGGATTGGGACTGCGAAGAAGTGAGACGAGTTCCTTTGTAAACTCATCTGATAACCAGCATGAGAGTTCTGAATCATAGGTAGCGGATTTCGAAGTCTCATCTTCAGCAGAAGCAGTCAGAACCAGAACTCCGGGCGTTGTCAGCTGAGCTGCTGTAACACCACTAAAACAGGATTCAAGGATGAGGAGCATTCGCCCGAACTTTTTCTTATTCGCCATACTATCAAAAACCGCGGATATCTCTTCAGGAGATACCTGTTCACTCCCGTCACCGAACAGCAGATCGCCTCCCGGAGCCCCATGTGATGAAATGTATACAAGAACGGTTGAATTCTCATTCGAACGCAATAGTGGTTCATTATTCTCTATCCCAGTCCCGGTGAGGATATCCATGAGCATCTGTTTGTTGACGTTCTCCCCGATATAATCAGGATTTGCCTGTCTCCGGACCTCTTCTTCACCAGGGGTGTGATAGACTTCTCCGGGTTTAGGATTCTGCCGGTCCAGCGGGATATCATCAAAGACAAGGAGGATAATATGATCATCCGGCACCCCCTTCTCTTTCAGGTAGGTATACATGGTCAGGGCGTCTGCCTGATGCCGGTAGTTTACCCAGTCTCTCGTGAATGCACCAATAACCGCCCAGTAATCACCGGAGGAAAGAACCTGATCGGTCGGCACAGGAAAAACAGATCTCGTATCCGACTGATTCAGAATGGAATCAGATTTCATCCGGGTTTGAATGAGAACCGGATCAGGAATCACGTTTCCTTCCTCGATACGGTACGTTTCATACCAGGGAATCGCTCTGTCGACACCCTCAGGGAGGAAGGTAAGTGGACCGGTAACACCAGTCATGACGGGGATGTTACCATCCAGAATCTGATCGAATGCCAACTGGAATCCATCTTCACTTCTCTCCAGGGGATCACCAGTTCCATTCGTCAGGATGGTTCGTGCTGCATGTTCAGGGGATTTGTCAGGGTAAGCAGTAAACCGTGCCATGATCGCCGTCGCAGCAAGGAGAGCATCATACACCTCCGGAACAAAATCAGCACGGGTTGTATTTGATACTCTTTTAAATTCCTGTGAGAATTCTGCATCCCATGGTTTTGACATCAGCATGAGCGTATTATCCGGAAGTTTCGCAGACAGTGTGCTGACGGTGCCCGTCTTCCAAAGACCGGTAGTGAGAAGAAATTCCAGAGTCCCTGGATCAACCCGTTCCCAAATCTGACCCTCCGCATCAACATCAGGATAGATGAGATACAGGTGAGTTGTCGTGTTCATCGCATTGAGAGAAAGGGAGGCATATCCAATCTCAACTGGTAAGCCGGAGTGGACAAAAATCAGGTAGTCCGGATTCTGGGTGATTAACCGGTCTATCGCATCAGGAATTTCATTCGCGACTGAATACTCTTCGATTCCGGTGATGGTAATTCCATTTTCTATCGCCCAGTACGGAATCCAGTCATAAAACGTCGTTCCATAGGTACTATTTATGGTGAGGAGGGCGACTCGTTTTCCATTGTGTGCTGCAATATGATGCATCACCGCCGAAGTAATATCGCCATCATTTGCAATCGTTCTCCATACAGAACCGGTCCCTGCATATGCACGATATATCTCATCAGATGATGCTGTCGGAGATATCAGGACTTTGTGGTTTCGGGTAAACTGATCGGAGATCAAGAAGAGATCGTCTGATGAATACGGCCCGATGACTACCCGGATTCTGGGATCTTTCACCAGATATTCTGCATAGGTCCGAATATCCCCGGTCCGGGTATCCCGGAGGATCAGTTCAAGTGGTCGTCCACCAATCCCTCCCCCTGCGTTTATCTGGTCCCGGGCAAGCTGCAATGCATCATACAGATTTTGCCCTTCCGGTCCGCTTAAGGGTAGTAAGACACCGACATAGATCGGGTCATCTGTAGCAGATGCAACTCCCGGCAATACTACCAGGAAGAGGAGAGTAATGACGAACGGATGGAGAAGCGATGTACTCGTGGGTTTCCTGTGCATAAAGGATCCTTTGAAATTCGAATACTATGATATCACCATGAGCGACCGTACTTTAAGTACCTGATGTATGGTATACGGATATAACAATAAGCCCAAAAGATAGTCCGGCTGGGTATTCTTCTTTTCGCGCTTAATTATACTCAAAATGTGATTTCATTGGATTGTAGCAGTTGTAACACTTGTAACAGTTCTAAAACGAAAGAGGGATATTTTTTTTAGAGATTAATCTGGGAATTTTGTAGGTACCCCCATCTCCGGTTGGTATAGGTATTATAGAAGGGAGCTTATCAACTCCCTGTTTTGGTCGGGTCATAAGTGAGATCGTATGATTCTCCGTTACTGAAGCGAACGTATAACTGTTGTTTTTATAGGCATCAATCCCATCCACCAGAACAGAATTGATCTCGTACCCGGCCCGTGCAAACATTTTGAACATCTGAGATCCGTTCTGTGGAACGGTAATTACACCGTCGGGATAGATTATGCCTCCATTATCATGAGAAGCCACTATCAGGAAAGAGCCAGGAAGAGGCGGTATAAGAGCAAAGGTTCCAAAAATTGTCTGGTTTGTTGTCACATTGGTGAATGTATAGGCAGTTTTCGGACCGATGGACTTGTGGTTTACCTGGACCGATTCAATCTTGTATCCTGAGGTTGGTATCAGGGAGAATGTTATATTCCCACCATATGGGACCTCAATATTGCCTGAAGGGGAAATAATCCCACCAACAGAGCACGAAGCACTGATGGTACAGGCAGGATGGTCAGTGATGGTAAATCCGTTCTCTTTAAGATCTATTTTACCATCTGGATTCTGTATCCTGACATTCCAGGCACCGGGCTCTGCTCCGGTTATAGGTATCAGACAGGAGAGAGTGTCAGGAGTGACCATACGTAGCACTTCCCCGACGAGAGGGTTTGAACCTGAACGAGTGAGGGTGACGGTTGTGTTTTCTGTAAAACCGGTCCCGGTAATATTGATGACGGGATTTGGTCCGAAATTCGTGCCTGCCACTGGAGTGAGTGACGTAATGGTCAGAGGAGAGCCAACAGGCCCTGCAATGGTTGCTGCTGTTGCCAGTGAAGCTTTTGTAAAATTCGTAAAATATTCAAGATTTATGTATTTAAGCCGATCCTGGTCTGAATGGTAATAGGGGTTGAAATCGTCGAAATCTTCAATTGCATTGACTGCGGGATACCCGAAAGACCAGAATGAATAATGGTCACCATATTCTTCACCATCTGATACGATTTGAGGTGTCAGGTTCCGGCTGATATTATAGAGGTATACTGATCGGTTGAACTGTTCAGCAATAACCATATCATCGGCATATCCGGCGGCATCACCTGGAAGCCGGGTATGGATTCCAGCATTTGGTATTGAATCGCCATTCCAGCTGATCAGATCCATGTTATAAACAGCTATGACTGACTCATTCTTTGCTGCAACATCCCTGACATATGAAAGACTCCCATAAAGACCATCCTCTTCTCTGGAGAAGATTACAAACCGGATAGTTCGCTCGAATGCATACCGGCGAAAAATGTCTGCACATGCCATAACTGCTGCTGTTCCACTCCCATCATCATCTGCCCCTGGTGCAATTTCATTAATTGAAATACTATCGATATGAGCAGTTACCAGGATGATCTCTTCCGGTTTTTCAGTCCCGATCTTTTCCCCGATGATATTTCTACCGCCAAATCCGGATATATTAAAGGGAAAATATGAAACGTTCGGTACCCGATCGCTGAGGTATTCATATGCAAAATCTGTCGATATATTGAGTAATTCAGGATACGATGCGTCACGGGTGATAATGGTATAGTTGAGACCCCCAACGGTCACCGGCCTCTCTCCACTCAGATATGCAACCGTTGAATTCAGATCATCCTGACTAATCTGATTCACCATGTCAGCAATGCGTGAATCATACCCAATCCGTGGTTCCTGAAGTGTAGTTACCCCTGCTTCCCTGAAGACCCTGGGGACGGTATCGAGCCAGGTAATATGATAACCTGCTAGTAATAGAGTTCTGGTTGCCTCTTTTCCGGTTTTTACGATCAAGTGTTTTCCATCATCATAGAGAATGGGAGCAACATCACTGATCCCCTTGTTATTGTCAATATTCCTGGATACAATTGCATAGGTGGCATTCCTGGTATCAGGATCAAGGAGAGTATATGGGAGACCAGATTCCTGCAGACTGGCAGGAGATGCCTTCACAAGTACGTATTCAGTTCCATCGGTGCTGAGGAGATGAGCATAGATCGGAAGGGGGATCTGTGTAATTGTATCCTGCACGTCAATCCGTACCAGGCACTCACCAGGATCATTAGTAGTATCAGAAGAAGAGCCCAGAAGCATGATATCAGTCTGATTCGATGAATTTTCGGCGATACTCACAGAGATCCCAATGAAAACGAACACCAGAATGATCCATATTCCGGGAAAATTCATAACAATTAATATCCAGAGGATTATATATTATGTTTTGTATGTATCTGAATCGAATTTTAAAATGTTTAGCATTACCTTAAAATATATCATATACAGAAGATTGGGAGTTAAAAGATTTTATTAAATCAAAACAAAGTGGAGAGAAATGCCAATTCCAAATAAAAAATTTCTCAGGGGTCTCTTCCTTAGTACTGCTACAACTGTTACAACTGTTACGGATACCGGAATTGCTTTGTGGGATTCAAAAATTCCATTAATTTATATTTGGGAATAAAAGAGACGATTCCCAGGGTGATTTTTTCTCCGGACTTTCAGTAATAATTGTAAATCGGGATGTATTCTTTGTAAGTTGGCTGAA
>CAZEWE010000142.1:0-6209 GCA_964515765.1 uncultured Methanospirillum sp.
ACAGGATCCGGCCTCATGGTCACTGGCAAATGTAACGAAGAAGACCGCAGATGCACCCAAAAATGCATCACTGTGGTTCTATCAGGGCGCGATTGCGTATCATGACGGAAGGTATGCAGATGCACTCAATCTCCTGAACTCTGCAGTCAGTTTGGATCCGATGAATCCGGAGGCATGGTACTACCGGGGAATGACCCAGTATGAACTTGGCAAGTACCAGGATGCATTATGCAGCTTTGACAAAACGATTCTTCTGGATCCCGGAAATGCCTGGGCATATTACTACCGGGGTGATATTCTGCAGAAAGGAGGACAGTGTGAATATGCAATAGCATATCTGAATAAAGGGATACAACTTGAACCTTCCATCCCCTGGACATATTACGGAAAGGGGAACTGCTACCTGAACCAGAGCCGATATCAGCTTGCTGCAGATGAGTTTGACAGGTCAATTGACCAGTACCCATGTAACCGGTGGGCCTGGTTCTTTGGAGGGCAGAGTTATTACGAACTCGGAAAGTTCACCATCGCCCATGAATACTTTACAAAAGCCCTGTCATTTGATCCTGAAAATGAGGAGTTCAGAAGATGGAAGGCACGGGCAGGTGCAGAATCCTCATATCCGGATGAGGCAATTTACCTCTATAATCAGACCCTTCCCTTCTCAACTGATGCCTGTGGCATCATGTAACTTTTTTTTAGAGAGACGTATCGATTACAGGAATCTGTGCACCAGTCCTGAGCACTCTGAAAACCTGTACATGAGTAATACCTGGACCTCCATTCAGGGAGAGTGTTCCGGGCGTGGCCTCCATATTTTTTGAATACTCCTTTCCTCCAAAACCGGTTGTCACTGAATAATAGTCCCCTTCCGGAAGACTCTTTTCTGCAGTGATAATAATCCGGTTTACCAGAGGATCATATCTGACGATGAGCCCAGGCTCTCCTGGTGCATAGATAGTCCGTGCAGGTCTGTCTGGTGGGAACGTAGCAGCCGGCGTTATCTCCTGCGTCATATCAGGTTCAGAATTTATGAGCGGTGGTGAGGTTGAGTGAGGACCGGGTAACGCTTCATAGTTGAGGAGCCTCACATCCCTGCCTGACTGGTAATCTTCCAGCGGTGTCATGACCTGGCTCAACCCGGGGATCTTCGTAACCGTGATATGGTCTGAAATCGGCTTATACTCAACTACTCCAAAGAGAACCAGAGCGAAGAGGATCAGGAGAATGGTAATTCCGACTGAAAATGCGATCTGGGATCCGCTCGCTTTTCGCGCTCCCCTGTCAACCTCCGGGGATTTTACCTCAATCCATTTAATCGGTTTTGAAAACCGCTCCGGGTGTTCTATCAATAACTGCTCATGAACAATCTCAGTGCCATGGCTGGTCTTCTCCCATTTATAGGGTTTAAAGATAAGTTGCAGGGTTCCTTTCCATGCGCCGATACTCATGAGAATCCAGTATATCGGTGAAAAGAATGCATACAGGAGAAGATCCCGTTGCTTTTCTTTCCATGTTGCAACGACCATCATGGTAAGAAAGAAGAGATTTCCAATCAGCAGATTGAAGACTGCAATCGCTGCAAAGGGCCAGAAGTCAAACCAGCTGGAGAAGTACTCAGGAATAATGAACCCTGCCGCAAAGACCAGCCAGAGGAAGAGGTTCATCAGGGGGAGGTAAAAGTTGCCACCAAACCCGGTCTGAAAGACAAAAAAATTCTTGATTCCGATATCTTTCAGGACTTTTATCGGGTGGCGCATGGTCACAAACCAGGTGATTACAAAGCCCTTCACCCATCTGGAACGTTGCCGTATCCATGAGGGGACCCTCGTGACCGCCTCTTCGTACGTATGTGAGTTCAGCACTGCTGTGTGAAGCTTCTTACGCGCGATACGCATGCCAAGGTCGGCGTCTTCGGTTACGTTGTAGGGATCCCAGGCACCCAGCTCCCGGAGTGTTTTCATCCTGAAGTGGTTGCTTGTTCCGCCCAGGGGGATAGGTGCATCAATTTTATCCAGACCCTGGATGTAAAAGTCATAGTAATAGGAATATTCGATTGAAAACCACCGGGTCAGCATATTCTTTCGGGGATTGTAGAAATTCAGAAGGCACTGAACACAGGCATATTTTGGACCAAGACGCTGGAATGCAATGACTACCTTTTTCAACTGATCCCGGTCAGGGAAATCCTCGGCATCATAAATCACGACGAATTCACCACGGGACCTTTTCAGCCCATAATTGCAGGCACGGGGTTTTGTGGTGATATCTGCCTTCGGGATGACAACCGGATGGAAGATACTTAAGAATGCGTGATATTCAGCCTCTGACATAGGGGAGATGATCTCCTCAACATTTCCAAAGAGTCCTAATTTTCGCGCCTTTTCAATAGTTTCCGTATCTTCCTCTTCCATCAAAATTTTTACATCGAGTTTATCCCGCGGATAATTGATATTGGCAATATTCTGAAGGATATGGGGGAGCATCTCCTGCTCATGGAAGAGCGGGACAAGGACGGTGTATATAGGGAGATCCTCATCTTTGAGGTTTTGAATATCCTCATCTGAGATGTGAATCACATTCTTCTCACCCATCATCCCCTGCATGGAGACATAGAACTTGACCGGATTCATTACGAAATACGTGATATTGATGATGGTAAAGAGGACAAAAAGCCAGAAATATGGGTTTATTGCAATGAGGAGGAGAAGGAGGATCGTGCCAATGACTATTACCGCTTTCTGCCAGGGTACCAGGATACGGAATGCTGACTCCTCCGGTTGACGATCCACCAGTTCACTGAGAGCACTGTACGCATGTGGCCCCTGATAACTCGTGTCGGTTATCGAAAGAATCGCATCAAGTGGAGTTACAACTTTCTCAATCTTTTTTCCGAATATCTCTTCCAGCCGGGTGAATAAGGGTGTGTCCAGTGGATTTGCCGTAGCAACTTTCAGGTATGCCGGCTTTGATTCGAGGAGAGCAATGAGTACTTCCTCGCCAACTGCGTAAGGTAGTATTGAACCGATCCGTGGATTGACAAAAAGAGTGTCGCGCTCCATGTAGGCCAGACCAAGCCGGTCAGCAAGATAGGCGTAAAAATCATCCGGAGCCTGAATCCTGAATTTTTTTATTGCTAGTATGAAGGTATCAAGAGTTATTGAAGGGTCTTCAAGCAGAACTGTATTGGGAACATCCATCCCCTGTAAGGTGGCTATTAATTCTTCCTTGGTAAGATCGCTCATGATGGGACATCTATCTGATTGAGAGAAGGCGTTCTTCTAAGAACTCAGCGACTTTATCGCCGTCGATTATCTGGTCTTTCTCCTGCTCGTCCAGTTTTTCCTTTATCTTATCCAGGAGATCTTTCGGGTTTACCGGTTTTAAGATATACGCATCAGCACCGGCATTTAATGAGAATACAGAATTCTCAAGGCTCGCATATCCGGTGACCATGATCTTTTTCATACCCGGACGGAGTTTATGGGCTTTTTCAAGGAGCTCAGTTCCTTCCATATCCGGGAGTTTTATGTCAAAGAGAGCCAGGTTAAAAAACTCCTGCTCTATCTTTTCAAGACCTGTTTCGGCAGTATCAGCAGTATCTACTTCATATCCCTCGAACTCAAGGATCTGCTTTGTACTGTCCAGGATTGCAAGGTCATCATCAACAATCAGGATTCGTTTCATAATTCTACCTCATTTATATTTTCAGGATACCGGGAGAGTGACTTCAAATGTTGTTCCCCCCGGTGATGTTTCAATAAGAGATATCTTTCCTCCATGTGCTTCAATTAACCGTCTGGTCACCGATAATCCAAGCCCGGTTCCCTTCGGTTTTGTTGTATACAAGGGATCAAATATGCGGGACTGTGATTCAGGTGATATGCCTGTACCAGTATCGCGGATCGTAATAATTAAATTGTCTTTTGAAATATGTGAGGTAAGCGTAAGGGTCCCGCCATGTTCCATTGCCTGAATTGCATTATTGATCAGGTTTTCCATGACCCTTGTAAGAAGATGAGGATCCAAAGATATGGCAGCATCCGATTCTATTTCCTTTTGTATGAGAATTGAAGGGGGAGGGGAGATCTTTTGGATCAGGTCCTCAAAGAACGTCTTTAGATTTATTCGCGATTTTTCAGGATTTACCTCTCGGGCATAGTCCTGCAGATCAGAGATAATTTTATTCAGATATTGAATTTCAGTTCCAATCCGATCAAATATATCTGGTATCCCATACCGATGAAGAATATCTGACTCGTCTTTGGTCATCTTCTGCATTCTCATATCCAGAAGATACTGCATGTTGGTAATAACCTGGAGCGGGTTTCGCATATCATGCCCGATCATCGTTGCAAGCTCTCCGATGACGGCAAACCGCTGGGCTACCTGTAACTGCCTAGTCCGCTCTTCAACCAGTTCTTCCAGATGACGAGTATACAGTTCAAGCCGGTTTCGCGTCCTGAATAATTCAACCGACTGGGCGATCTTCTGAGACTGCTCATTAAAAATGATACTGACATCATGTTCAGCAGGTGAATTTGGAACAGGATTTTCTGCAAAGGTTTCCAGGATCTCACGATCTCGGTCAGTAATGTTGAAGAGAAGAAAGGGTTTTTTCTGATCGAACTGTTGTAATTTCAAATGCAGGGTGATTGCATCCATATCGTCAAGATCATAATCAGACAGGATTACATCATAGGGTGTATTGCGCACCAGATCCTGAGCCAGATTCCCGGATGGACAAACCGTAACATTCAGGAGCCCTGGCCGTTCAAGATATGTTTTTGAGACCTGCCCCAGAGATTTCGAACTGATTACAAAGAGTACCTGAAATTTTTCTCCAGATGTAATAGCTGAAAGAAATTCAGGTCTGGGGTCCATGTTCTTCTCCTAGTCTGATACAAGAATAATTATCGGGGGGCATGGATAATGATTCAGAGTATGGTACCTTCTGCATTTCTGAAAATATTTCATCCTATTGATGCGGAAAAGAACCATACCTGCTTACATTCAGGTGGATTGCTTATTCTTTTATTTCTTCTGATGTTGATTCCCGGGAGTTCAGGTGAGCAGACTCAGCTCTGTGTTCCGGAGAATGGAAAACTGTGGAATGGTGCATTTCCACCGGTGAAATATCATCTGCATGAGATGGAGGTAACGAATGACAGCATTCGCTCATATGTGAACAGTTCAGGAAAATCTCTTGCAATTATTGCATTTTCACATGAATGGAGTATTAACAGGAGTTTCCCGGTTGAGCAGGTACAGATGATTCATGCGAACGGGGCTATCCCATACATCAGACTGATGCTTCGCTCTGATAATCGTCAATACAGGCCCGAACCGATCTTTACTCTGAAACGGATTCGTGACGGAATATATGATAGAGAACTTCGCAATTTTGCTAGTGAAGCGAAGAGACTGAATTATCCTGTTATTATAGAGTACGGAACTGAAGTGAACGGATGGTGGTTTTCGTGGAATGGATACTGGACCGGAAAGGAGGAAGGTGCAGAATTGTTTCGTTCAGTGTACCGTCATATCATCACCGTCATGCGTGAAGAGGGAGCGGATAATCTCATCTGGGTGTATCATATAAACTGGCATTCAAATCCGGAGGAGGAATGGAATACCCCGGAGGCTTACTACCCTGGTGATGAGTTTATTGACCTGATAGGTATTTCCGCGTATGGGGCCTTATCACCCACCGAAGTAACTATCCTTCCGTTTTCTCAGATGATGGATGAAGGGTACTCAGCGGCACGTAATCTATCAGCTAATAAGTCAGTGCTTATTTCTGAATTTGGAACTGATCTTCGAAGTCCCCATATGCAGGCGGGTGCATGGATTGATAAAGCGTTTTCAGCAATAATCAATGAGAGGAGATGGCCGGGAGTCATAGGATTTGTCTGGTGGAATGCAGGATGGCCGAATGATAATAATCCTAATAACAATACCACCATGCGAATTGAAGAGGACACGGAGGTGCAGAATATTATTCGGACATATCTTTCCTCTGATCAGGTGCTGGGTGCATATTGCAGATTATGATCAGAAACGCCAGATATTACTAAAAACTTCTAACAAAAGATCTTTCCTTGAACAATAGCAGCGAGGATGATTTCCCGAGGACTCGCGTACCTCAGTACCGTCATCCACGTGAGGTGTCTTAACTTCCGTGTTCGGAAAGGGAACGGGTGTAACAC
>CAZEWE010000143.1:0-6206 GCA_964515765.1 uncultured Methanospirillum sp.
CAGATCCTCCTCCTGATTCTTGGTACCCTTTCCCCTTTTTTAGCCTTGATATTAGACTTCATATTATTACAATTCCCTTCAATGGGTCCGATTTCAGGATTGGATCTTGTGCCATTTGGCCTCCTTATTGCAGAATTGACACTTATTCCTGCGATATCACGGTACCATTTTATGGATATTCTTCCGATTGCCCAATCGACGGTTATGGAAAATATTCCTATTGGTGTTCTGGTACTTGATGTGAAAGAACGAATAAGAGAGATAAATCCGGCCGGGATGGAAATATTTTGTCTATCAGGGCCTGATCCCCTTGGAAAAAAAGCTTCTGATATCATTGTCGGGTGGGAAAAATTACGGGAAAATTTGACTGATTCGGACCATCCATTTGAATATCGTGTTCAAAATGAAGGTCGGATGGAGAGTTATATGGTGAATTATATCCCATTGAAGGATGTAAATGGGATTCGCACTGGTTCAATCATCCTGTTATTTAGTATAACCGAGCGGATAGAGAAAGAAAATCGAATAATTGAGTATGCAGGAATTATTGAAACCAGAAACAATGAATTATTGGAAATGCATCAGAAACTGGAAGAGATCAATCATGACCTTGATAACCAGGTACAGGACCGAACACGAGAAGTCCAGGTTCTTCTGACTCAAAAAGATTACTTTATTGAACAATTGGCGCATGATCTCAGAAGTCCTCTTATTCCTCTCGTCGGGCTCATCCCATTCCTGATAGAGATGGAAAAAGATCCTCAAATTACCCGGATTCTCGGTCAGATGAAAAATAGCATCGATGTGATGCGCAATACCGTCGAACAGGTTCTTGAGCTTGCCCAGTTAAACAACCAGTATTTGATCACCGATCGCACTTCCTATGATGTTGTTGTTCTCATTGCCGAGGTTTATGCATCTCTGAAACCCCTTGCTGAAGAACATGGCGTATCATTCCGATTTGATATTCCCTCAGATAGTATGGTTCTGCTCTCGCCGGTCCATGCACCTGTAATATTTCGCCATATCCTCTCAAATGCAATCAGATATAATATTCCTGGCGGGAGTGTTGAAGTGAGAGGTGTCAGAAAAGATGACTGGATCCTGATATCTGTTCAAGATACTGGAAAAGGAATTGATCACGAAGAATTACCCCGAATTTTTGATGAATTTTACCGGGTTGACCACTCTCGAAAGAACCTTGAAGCCAAAGGCCTTGGTCTGACTATTGTAAAACGTATGGTCACCTTAAACGGGGGGAGGATCTGGGCAGAAAGTAAAGGGCTGGGTTTGGGTTCTACTTTTCATATCTGCTTCCCGGCGATTCATGATTGCCAGTCTGATTGAGATGATTTTAAGGTTAAAAGAACGAAGGAGTTTCGTTATCTGGCAGATATACGGGGAATCACAGGATGGAGTATTCTTTCATCAGGGGAAATCAGTAAATGGGGTTTTGTAATGACCTGACTGATGAAGTGTCGGGAACGGTATTTAGGCGATAATCAGTGAGAGTGCATTTCAGATAGATCTGACATGAAAGGATACATATTGAGTGATACAACAATCCATTCTCCAGATGAATATCGCCTGAAACACCATTAATAATGGTTTTACCCTATCACATGAAAAATCGAAAAATCAACAAGGGAAAAATTCATTTTTTGTATATTAAAGGATTTTTTGAAAGAAACGTTCATTAAATCTACGAAAGCCGAACCTCTCATGGTAAAAATTGATTCTCTGAATCGTCATAATGGACAAGCAATATACCAAAAAAAGGTTATTCTTTATCCCCTGCATGAAATACATTCCATGATGTAGTCGGAAAGGATTTAAGATACCCCTTCAGATACCCATATTGTGGATTCTGTGTGAGGAATTTATCTGCATCGAAGACTCTCCCGGATGGAGATCCCCACCGGGCTTCAAAGCTCAAATTTTTCGCCATTTCAGAGTTCATTACTTTCCCGTCATATGCACCCATCGGCTTAAATGGTGGCCGGTTTGGATAAGGATTAGAATCAAGCCAGTATACTCCGTTGATTGTCCGGGTGGATGGGTTTTCCTTCAATAGCCAGACATCATATTCATCAGAGAGTATCTTTTTCCCGGTTTCAGTGGAGATTTTTCCCTTGTACTGCTCCATCAACTGGGGAATTCTGACCATCCTGGCACTCACTCCGGTCCGGATATCGGTCGGGTCAAGACTTGAACACTCAAGATTTCTGATTCGTGGATCTTCAACCGAGTTGGCACCGGCGAAATACCCGTTGTCAGTTTTCGTGACATTGAAGAATTTCAACCCCTGTTCAAAACGCATAATCTCCCTGGTATTGACATCACCCACAAGCCAGCTGTTTGCAAATCCGCCACTCCGGTTGGTATTCATTATCGTGACAAAATCATCCAGATTATCTGCATATTGTGCAGCATTTCGAAGACGGTAAAAGGCAGGAGACATATTTGCCTTATATTGATTGAATGAGTTTATCGTCGTCTCGGCAATCATAAGTCCTGCACCAGTTACCAGGTAATCGGTAGAGCTGTCCAGAAGACCTGGAGCGGTCTGCATGAAGATACGGTTCCCGTTATCTGGCTGAACATCTGCAATGAGATCAAAGAAATGGGCACGTTCAAATGCTGTCCAGGTATTATGACCAAGAACAATATCCCCGTGTTCGGTATAGTCACCGGTTGCGATAAATGCACTACATGAATCGGTTTCGATCTCCATCTTTTTGTATGCTTCGGATTTTACCGTCGGCCACCAGTACCCGGTCAGTTCCTTGTATGCGTTCCATGAAAGGATCTCCTCAAAACTGACATTTGTTCCTGCAGCCTGTGCCCCCTCTGCAATCCCTTTCATCTCGGTCAGGAACTCTTCACTAATCTGAGAGGGATACATCTCCATAGCGGCCCTGATGAAATAGTCCCACTCCATTCCGGTATCATGGTAGGTCAGATACCGGATAGTCTCCTGAACTTCGGCTATTTCTGGTGCCATCAGATATCCATGCTGGTATCCCCGTTCGTACGGGGCCCCTTCAATATGAAGGAACGTCCATCCGTCCTTTTCGAACCGGTATCCCTTCCCGTCAGGAGAGGAGATAGTATCTGCCGCAACAATACTCACCATGCAAATGAGTATTATCAGTGATAGAATGCTGATAGGTTTTGGAGAATAATCCGTTTGTCTTTTCCTCATGAGTTCACCAGAGAATAGATCATAGATGATGAATTATTCCGAATAAAGATATTGTTTTGATGATGAATGCCTGATATCAAAGTCCCAGACTGATTTTTGGATGGATTCTCACATGAATAATGTTCGCGATTTGGTGACTTGAACCGAACATAAAATTATCCTGACTAAAAAAGGATTTTATATGTATCATTCGACAGATCTCAAAAACATCCTGACAGTATTGAGGTATTCGGTCTCCTGTTCAAGATGGTGGGAATGGGATGCATCCTCAAAGATGGCAATTCTGGATCCTGGGAGCATACTTTGATAATACGTGGTTGATTCTGGGGATGCTTCATCATAACGGCCACAGGTAAAGAGGGTGGGTATGGTGATGTTCTGTAAGTCATGAGCATGGTCAAATTTTTTTAGGGTTCCGGTGATGGTATATTCGTTCGGACCCCACATATGTTCATACACTTGAAAAGCCATTTTTTCCATGGACTTTTCAAGACATTCGGGCCAGGGATCCATCCGGCAGACATGTTTCCGGTAAAATACCATCATCGCTTCCTGGTATTCCGGGGTATCACAGGTTCCCTCTCTCTCGCTTGTCACAATTATCTCCCGAATATCAGAGGGAAGTTCATTGATGTACCGACGTTGATCATCATGCCACCGGGTCACTGAAAGACAGGGGGCTGATAGGATTAGGGATCGAACTCCCTGCGGATGCATGGTCAGGATATAATGAACCGCCAGCATGGTACCCCAGGACTGCCCGAGAATGTGAACCTCTTTCAGGTCAAGTGCCCGTCGGACAGCATCAAGTTCCAGCGAGAAATAGTCCAGAGTATACAAAGACACGTCTGTTGGTTTATCAGAATTTCCACATCCCAGTTGATCATATAGGATGACCGGTCGATCTTCAGAGAGAGCAGAGAGGGGGGTAAGATAATCATGGGGAACTCCAGGTCCTCCATGAAGAATGAGGAGTGGAATCCCGGAATTACGAGATCCATCCATTCGGAACCAGATATTTCGCCCCTGAAACTCCACGAATCCTTCCCTGTGATCAAGCGTCATACTTCCTTCTATGCACGTGAAATGATGTAAACCTTCGTTCAGGGAATTGGAAAACTAAATTTTGGATCGCTGAAAGATATGGGAATGGCTGTATCATCCTTAATTGACCTAAGGAGCCAGTCCATTTTTCCGGATGATATGGACTTTAATCTTCATTTATGCCCGCATGTCTTTTTCATCCCTGTGATCTGAATCGAAGTTTTTATCTCTTGATCAGAAGATGGATGAGTATGAAACGATGGTTCGTGCTCATCTTTCTCATATTGATCTTTCTGAATCCTGTGTATGCAGATGATATTGATCCGGTTTCTTCTTCCAACCAGAACCTGGTTCCTTCGTCGGATATGCTTTCAGCACTGGATAGCATTACCGGTGAGATATCGGATGAACTGGCAACTATCAAAGAAGAGAACAGAAAAAGTGCTGAATCTCTCCGAACCATTGGAATATCGGGAGAAAATGCAACCTCTGTATTGGTTACAAAACTTGAAAATGTACCTCATGGGCACTCTTCACTGATTATTTCTCCCGATAATATTGTTACTGCTACAGCCCCTGCCACGTTTTCAGGTCTTATCGGTACTGATCTGAGTTATCAGCCAGAAACGCGGTTTGCGAACGAAAGACAAGAACCGGTCATCAGCAATATTTTCTATCTTGAGGAAGGGTTTTATGGAATCTCCATTAGTTACCCTATATTCTCCAAGGGGGAGGAGTATCTTGGATATACTGATGTTACCATCCGTCCTGAAGAGTTCTTCAGACCGGTTATTGGTCCCTTTACTGAGCAGACCGGGTATGAAGTATTTATTCTTGAAACCAATGGAATGACCGTATATGAAACAGATGAAGTTGAGATTGGGAAGAATGTCCTGACCGATCCAATCTACGACACCCCGGAGATGCGTAATGTATCACATGCAGTAATTGAGAATGAGAGCGGGACCATCCAATATACCTTCTGGGATAAAAACTGGAACCGGCAGGTTCTCCGTGAAGCAGTCTGGAATACCCTTTCCCTTGATAACCAGAACTGGCGGGTAGCAGTTGTCAGAAATGTGGAAAAATCAGAAAAGCAGGAAGTCCCTTTGAATCAGGAATTATTGCCTGAAAATCTGAATGCAAGTCTTACTGATCTTACTCATTTTGTTCAGGATGCAGCCATATTTGCCCGCACAGCAGGCCAGGAATCTGCATGTGCTTCTTTTAACAATCTTTCAGGTCCATATGTCTCCGGAGATCGGTATATATTTGCATATACTATGAATAGCACCACCCTTGCCCTTCCTTATCAGCAGGGACTGTTAGGTAAGGATCGGCCGGATCTTTTCGATGTGAATGGCTTTTCCATTATGCCTGCCCTGATTGATACCGCCGGACAGGGAGGGGGCTTTATGTATGGGGTATATCCAAATCCGGACCAGGATTTTCAGAACCAGTTGAAAATCTATTATGTTGAACCGGTAGATTCAGACTGGTTTATTGGCTCCGGATTATATATCCCTTGGATTCAGGCAGAATTCGGATCTGAAGAGATTGATGCACTTATAAGCAGGGTGAAACAAGCCGTCCGTCATGCAGATCAGGTCGGAAAGGAAAAGGCGATTATGGACTTTAACGACCTGAACCAGTCTTTTGCAGATGGCGGGTCATACATCTTTGCCTATGGGTATGATGGAACAACCCTGGCTCTTCCCCATCAGCCTGAAATTATCGGCTCGAACCGAATGAACTTTACTGATGTCTATGGAGCTCCGATAATTGTCCAGGAACTTCGTGCTGCAAAGCGGGGTGGAGGTTTTGTCTACATTGTCTATTACAATCCGGATTCGGGGAACAATGAACTGAAACTCTGTTATGTTCTTCCAGCTGGGGATGACTGGTTTGTTGGGTCTGGGATCTACCTTGGCAGAGATCTCATCTAAAATCTATTTTT
>CAZEWE010000144.1:0-6181 GCA_964515765.1 uncultured Methanospirillum sp.
GAATCCACGGATGAATCAATTGCCAAAGGATTTGAACAGGAAATTTTATCCTGCATTTCCTCTTTTATTTAATTTATTTTTATATTTATATTCATATAATTGTCTGTAAGTTGTATCAATACATTCATATATTAAATCACATGATGCTATATATTAGAAAGACTAGAATATTGCAAAATATATTAAAATGAATATATTCTCGGTTGAAAATATCAAAAAAAATTATGAAGAAAAAATGTTGGAAAAAAAATGATTCAGTATGAAACGTATGGTTTGATTATTGAGAACTGTGCTCCTCCCTGCAGAGACTGAATGAGCACGTCTATCTGCGTATTGATAAGATCTTCCTGGATTGATTGAGAGAAAAGAGGAATTAACTCTTCAATAACCTCATCATGCAGGATACACCGATCTTTTGTCCGTTCATATCCATTCTGATGTAACCTGCCGGATTTAAGGAATTCAATAGCATGTTTGTCAATCATCTCCGGTTTCCAGCAGTTCATGAGATCCTGAATGAGGGCCTGGTTTCCTCTATTTAAATAACCATGGCCAGGATCCAAATGCCCACCGATGACCGCCCGGGTACAGGCCGATGAGAGCATTCCATAGCCAAAGGAGAGTATTGCATTTACCGGGTCAAGATATGGTCGGCTCGTTCTTCTTTTAAAATGATACACCGGACTAATGAGTCTTCCAAGGATTTCATAGTACATATCCCGAACCAGTTGTTCTATCCGCCGAAGTTCTTCAATAAGAACCATGTTCTCAAGTTCCTTTGCATACCCTGAGAGTATATCAAGTTCTCCGGAGAAAAGAATCTCTGCTCCAATCTCTTCAGTATATTTCTCTATTGCAAGAATACGGGACTTCACAGACTCAGTTGCACAGGCAAGAGCATAAGAATAGGGGACTGCCGCCTTTTGCAGATGCTGGATCTCCTTAAAAAGAGAATAATCATAGGGGGAAATATAGCCAACCGGTTCACCATCAGATTCACAAAATGATATAAAAACTCCCTCTTTTACCAGGGAAGTAATCGTTGAGGTCTGGATGGTGTGACCACCGATGAGGAGAAAGTGAGAGAGGTCTTTGATCGGTATCTCTGAAATTTTTCCCTTATGCTGAATGGTAATTTCAGTCCGGTTTGATTTAATGTGGGCTCCAAATCCTCCCACTACTCTCCATGATATCGTCATTGATCATCTCAAAAAACTGGCAATGTGTAGATTCAGATGCATTCGATCCAGTACCCGTCAGAATCCCTGATATATGATGAACCGGTAGATTCTGCCAATCTTTCTGGGTCCATCCTGATATCAATCGCATCAGTGGATTTCTCCCCGGGTGACTGACAGCTGATAGCGAAATGGTCTAGTCCATATCCTCCTGCTTCTATCGGATTTCCATCAGGTTTTGTCTGACCATACAAGATAATACAACTTTTTCCGTCCGCACTTTTAAGCCTGATAAACCGCTTCCCTGGAACTAATCCCGTGATATCAGATTCAATCTTCATCCCAAGTTTTTCAATATAGAATTGTTTACTTTTATCCGGATAGGTCACATGCAGGGTGATTGTATACAGGCCGGTAATAAAGGGGGCCGATGAACCATCACTTCCGTTCGGTATTAATTCAATGAGCCGCCCATCAGGGTCACGGACATAGAGAGAGTGATTTGGACAATCCTGTGAGAAGATAGTTCCGTCAAGACCCGGATCTCCCCAGGAAAAATCTGCTTCTGCCTGATGAAGATCCCAGCCAAGGATTTCTGAATCAACCGCAGGTGACAGAAAACATGAAAACCCGAATATGGAATTTCCATCAACAGATTTGGTTTCGTTCGTTTCCGGGTATCGTTCCTGGACAAGCAGAATGTCATACGATCTCCCTGAAGATGAGAGAAGAGCCACATCGGTATACTGATCACGAAGAGCCCGCGATGAGATACTGCCGATGATACCTTTCAAAAGACCTTGTCCACCGGCGACTTTTCCTAATAATCTTCCGCCAGGTGAGAGTGTCCCGAGATGGACCGGACCATAGACCTGCATGTGCAGGATCTCCTGGTAAAAACGGATACTTCGCTCCAGGTTTGTGACCTGTAATGCAATGTGATCAAGAGTGATTGTTGGATTATTCATAAATATTGATATCTTCCTATGAGGTCAGCAGCAGAAAAAATAAGGTTGCCTTTTTATATCTGGCTTATGCAAACCGTTCTGCACTTTTTTCCAGGGCAGCAATTGCCGGTAGTTTCTTTCCGGTCAAAAATTCAATGCATGCACCACCACCAGTTGAGATGTGGGTGAACTTTGCATCATACCCCATCTTTTCAATGACAGCGGCAGTATGCCCGCCCCCGACTACGGAAAATTCTGCTTCTGCTGCTGCTTTTATTATCTCATATGTTCCGAATGAGTAATCAGACTCTTCAAACAGGCCGGCTGGACCATTTAATACAACGGTGCGGGATTTTCTGATCACATCAAGGCATGGAATGAGGCCTTCAGATCCAAGATCCAGAATAGGACAGTCTGATGGGATATCACGGACATGCATCTCAACCCGGGTACCCTCCTTTTTAATGGCAACATGTTCCGGAACGACTATCTTGTCATTGAACCTTGACAGGATATCTTTCGCGATTTCGATCTGCCCGGTGTATCCGAGTTGTTCTATCAGGTCCATTGAGGGTTTTCCGATGGTGTACCCTTTGGCTGCAAGGAAGATGTTTGCAACCACACCGACTGCAAGGACGTTATCAGCAATACCGTTCGTGAGAACATGTTTGGCTACATCGATTGAATCATCAACCTTTGTCCCGCCAAGGATAAATGTCACCGGACGGGGAGCCCCACTGAACACCCGCGAGAGATTTTCAACTTCACGTTCCATCAGAAGTCCGGCTATTGCAGGGAGTACTTCCGGAAGGCCGACAATGGTTGGCTGGGACCGGTGTGCAGTACCAAATGCATCATTGATGAAGAGATCGCCCATTCGTGCAAGGTTTTTCACAAGAACGGTTTTTGCTGACTCTTCTCCGGATAGTTTCAGGTTCTCTTCAGCATTGAACCGGACATTTTCCAGCATGATGACATCGCCAGCTTTCGCATTCCGGACAGCATCACGGGCATATGAGCCAAAGATATCATCAATAAATCTGACTTCTTTTCCAAGGAGTTCTGACAGACGGTGAGCATGGGAGACAAGAGATGTAAAATCCTTTTTTCCCGGTCTGCTCTGATGAGTGATGATAACAGTTTTCGCTTTGTCCAATGCTTTTATCGTATACAGTATTTCACGAAAGCGCTTATCATCAAGGATTACCCCAGCCTGGGGATCGATTGGTGAATTAAAATCAACTCTGAGCAGAACAGTCTTTCCTGATATATCAACGTCAGATAATCCTTTAATTTTTGAATATGTGCCCATAGACTTCCCCGGTTATTGCCAGTTTCGGAAAAATCACAGCTCTATTCAAGCTGGAAGTACATTTATTCCTGTCATTATCTGATTTAATCAAATCGATTCTTCTCTATTTTTTTCAGTGGTGTGATGAATACATATTTACATCAAACCGGGTACAATTATGAACGAATGTCTGACCAGAAACTACCCATCGGTATCCAGTCTTTTGTTGAAATCAGGACCGGTGGGTATGTATATGTTGATAAAACCTCTTTTATATCTTCACTTGTCAGATCTGGTAAATATTATTTTCTCTCCCGTCCCCGTCGGTTTGGAAAAAGTCTATTGATAGATACATTTCATTGTGCTTTTTCCGGAAAACGTGATTTGTTCTCGGGGTTATACCTGGATACTCCGGATGCTGCCTGGGAATGGAACAGAAAAAACCCGGTTCTGAAGATCGACTGGTCATTATCTTCTCCCCGAACTGGAGATGAGTTAAAAACCCGGATCCATGAGATTCTCTCTGCCTGGGCAAGAGAATGGGATTTTGAGCCTTTTGAAACAACGATAGGTGGTCGATTCTCTGCCATCATCCGGGAAATTCACGAAAAAACCGGAGAACAGGTAGTAATCCTGGTGGATGAGTATGACAAACCGATTCTCGATGTTCTTGAGGATCCATCCCGGGCGGCTGAAATGCGTGACGTCCTGCGTGATTTTTATGCGGTAATTAAACCTCTGGATTCTCATATTCGATTTGTCTTTCTCACCGGAGTATCTAAATTTGTTAAAACCGGGATTTTTTCCGGATTAAATAATCTGAAAGACATCACGCTTGACCGAAGGTATTCTTCACTCTGTGGGTATACTGAAGAAAATATCAGAGATGATTTTTCGGCCTGGTTTGCAGTGAGCGATTCAAAACTCGTCCGCGAATGGTATAATGGGTATTCCTGGACTGGTGAGTCTGTATATAATCCCTTTGATATTCTGCTCTATTTTGATTCAAATCTTTTCAAGCCATATTGGTTTGAAACCGGGACGCCATCATTTTTTTTAAAACTCTGGCAATCACAGCCAAGAATCCCGGCAGAATATGAAGGGCTTATTGCAGGGGATGATCTGCTTGGTTCTTTTGATCCTGACCAGATCCGGCTGGAAACCCTTCTTTTTCAGGCAGGGTATCTTACGATCAAATCCTGGACCAGTAATCCGGAGGAAGGAACATGGTATACACTTGGTTTCCCGAACCGGGAAGTGAAAGAATCATTTCATAAGAGTATTCTCAATCTTCTCAGAAAGGATGCTACACCCCTATCATTTCCTGATATCCGAAACCTTCTTGGTTCTGGAAATGTTGATGGGTTTCATCGTCAATTGAAATCATTTCTGGCTTCGATTCCTCATGACTGGTTTAGAAAAAATCCGCTTGCGCAATTTGAAGGGTACTGGGCAAGTCTGGTTTATTCATACCTTGCAAGTCTTGGATATGAGATAATTCCGGAAGATACCACAAACAAGGGTCGCATTGATCTGACGGTTAAAACTGCCTCATATACCTGGATCTTTGAATTTAAGGTGAAAGGGATCGACAAAACCGGAGACTTAAGTCCCCTCAAGCAAATACAGAACCGGGGATATTCAGAGAAATACCGTTCTGATAAAAGACAATTAATAGAAATTGGGATTGTTTTTGATCCTGAAACGAGAAATATTGATGAGTATTCGTTTCACATACCAAAAATCTCAACCTGATACCGGTCTTTCGATCTTATTTCCATGAATATCTTTTCATCCCATGGTTTATCCGATGGGGTAAAATTACACGATAGACTCCTTCTGCTCCGCATGAGTCTACTTATCTGATTAAATGAGTTAATCCTGCCTCTATCGTTTTTTCTCGTGTTCCCCTCTGAATCTTACATTCGATAACAAACCGCTGGTTCGTTCCATCCGGAAGATGCCAGAGGATGAAGAGATCAGTTCTGCCCATTCCAACACCATATTCCCGTGTTATCTGCCCGCTACCATTTACAATTCGTTGCAGGAATGCCTGGAGTAACTGATTCGACCCGGCCTCTTTATATTGAGCGATCTCAAGCCAGCTCCCTGAATGTTCCCGAAAAAACTTGGCAAATGCACTGATAAATTTTGAAAGAAGGAGTCTCCCGTTCTGATCAACATATCAGGCGGTTTCGATTGTCATGCCTGTCTGTGCCCCCCAACTCAGTTCACGGGGGACGATCTCCTGGTAAATGGGGTTGCAATCCGGATAGCACCGGTTATTTACTATGTTATAAGGCCAAGATCTATCAGGTCTCCGACATCATCAGGCCTGAAGTCCTGTTCAAAGACTTCCCCAGTGAGCATCGGTTCGATAACCCGTCGTACACGCTCCTCTTTGAGTTTATCTGCAAGCTGGTCAAGGTGTGTATCCCGCCGTTTGATGAGATGTTCTTTTGCTTCCATGAACAGATCCAGTGTAATATGATTTTCCTGGGTTTTTCCCATTGGGAGTTCAAAGCAGACTTCACATGCCAAGGCATTCACGAGCCATGGCTGTCCTTTCTTCAAGGCCTATATGGCTGAAATGGCATCATCTTCAAAGATCTGACCGATTTCTGTGGTGTGGAGCAGAACGAGCGTTTTTGTTTCTTCTTCAGAAAAATTCCCCAGACGGATGGACTTTGCCTTTATGTTGAAGGTACTCCCACCGGTGATAATCTCCTGCTCCCGGTCAGAATGAATCCGGTAATCACGGACAT
>CAZEWE010000145.1:0-6178 GCA_964515765.1 uncultured Methanospirillum sp.
CAAAAGTCCAGTGGATTATCACGAACCTCATTAGATGTGGGCAGGGTGCACAGGTCTGGAATATCAAGATCCTGAAGTTGCTTTGGGGGAATTTTCCAGACCGTCCCTGCGACATCATGCATATCCCTGGGTTTTATTCCTGCATCTGTATGCTGTGCAATTGTGCACAGGGCGGTCTCCCCCATGCCAAAGACAAGAAGATCTGCAGGAGCATCGGCCAGAATGGACTGCCTGACAGAATCAGACCAGTAGTCATAATGGGCGAACCGTCTGAGTGAGGCCTCAATCCCGCCGATGATGATGGGTATGTCCGGAAACAGCCGGTGGACGAGATCGGTATAGACGAGGACCGCCCGATCCGGTCTTTTTGGTATACCGCCAGGGGAGTAGGCATCATCTGACCGCTTCCTTCGTGCAGCGGTATAGTTACTCACCATGGAGTCAACGCTTCCCCCGGAGATTGCAAAAAAGAGTCTGGGCTCTCCGAGCACGCGAAATGTCTCCGGATTTTTGGGATCCGGCTGCGGAATTATCGCAACAGTAAACCCGGCATCCCAGAGAACCCGGCCAAGAAGTGCTGCTGCAAACGAGGGGTGATCAACATACGCATCACCGGATACAATGATGATATCCGGCTGATCGATTCCAAGCGCCCGGAGTTCCCTCGGAGATATTGGTAAAAATTGGGGCTGCTCCGGGTGTTTCATCTGGTTCAGGGTATCGTGATGGTACCGACAATCCGCAGTTTTTCACTCTCAAGGTAGTGGAGTATGATGACAGATCCGGGAAGGTAAATCAACTCCCGGTCAAACTCAAGGGTGAGGGTCGGCTTTCGAAAATCACCAGTATCACTCACTGCTGAAACCCTGCAGGGGAGAAACTGCATCCAGTGTCCGGCATACAAAATCATCTGCTCTTTCAGTGGCTGTGGCCAGTAGGGGATGATATCCGCTGTTCCGGTGATCTTCAGAGATGAGATGATCCGTGGATCGGATGAAAGAACAAATCCGCGGTCCAGGTCGTCAGACTCAATTCCCTTCAGGGCTAACCCGACCCGGTCTCCGGCAGATGCCTCTTCTGCATCATCATCATGCATCTGGATGGAGCGTATCTGTGCCTGCTTTCCTAAGGGGTGGACAGTCAGTTGATCATGGCGCCGGATAGTTCCCTCCTGAACACATCCGAGAATGACGGTCCCGATTCCTTTCACGTTGAAGTGATGATCGATGGGTACACTGCCCTTTTCATTATTCCGCGCAGATTTGTGTTCTCCGGCCCGGCTCCACAACCACTCCCGCAGCACTACCGGATCATCAGGAAGCTCTGTATATTGTTCCAGGACAGTTCCCCGAATGAGCGGTGCAATCTGTCCCTTGTCAATGTAATTCCTCAGGATAATTGCCCCGTCTTTAATCCTGGCCGCGTTCAGCATCAGTATTATCTCTCCAAGTTTTGCGCTCAGCGCATCAATAACCAGTATTGCAAGATCTGCAAGGGATGCTGTATAAAAGAGGGATGACAACTTCTCCGGGTATCGGGAGGGTTCAATAATAGTCAGGGTTACCTCCCCTTTTTTCATGTTATAGAAGGTTATATCGGTCGAAGTGCCCTTTTTCCCCAGTTCTTTTACCAGATCTTCTGGTCCGAGGTAGGCAATATTGAGATTTGGCATCACTATCTAAGCGTTGTCTGTGAATTTGATAGTTTCAGCAGAAGGATTCAATATGGTTAATACGCTTCTGATAACAGTGATAATGATATGAAGGTACTCATCGCGATTCCTCCTGAAAAGTTCAGAGATGAGGAACTCCTGATTCCGGTAAAAAAATTTCAGGAGGCCGGGGTGACGTATGAACTGGTATCGACGCACGTCGGGGTGGTAATGGGCGTTCTTGGCAAAAAGGCGAAAGTGAACCGGACCTTTGAAGATGTTCTGCTTGCCGGCATCGATGATTATTATGCCCTTATGATCGTCGGAGGCCCGGGAACCCAGGTACATCTTTGGAATAACCGGCATCTTATCGAATTAATAACGGTCTTTAACACCCGGCAGAAGGTCGTTGCAGCCATTGACAATGCTCCGATAGTGATTGCGAAAGCAGGTATACTCAAGAAGAAGATTGCAACAGTAGCTCCCGGTCTTACTGTCCGTGAGATGATGAAAGAGGATGCAATCATTCAGAATAAGCCGGTTGTGTATAAGGACAGGATTGTCACCGCCATGGGATTTGAGGCAGCTGAGGAGTTTGCATCCATCCTCATCAAATATGAGAAAGGCGATCCTGAATTTGTACCGACGAGTGGAAAAGCCGGATTCGCGTTTTAACTTTTTTTCCGGAACCGGGGCCCTGGCACTTATCCCCGGAACGGTATGTTCATGATTTTTGCCACGAAATTATCCCTAAGTTCATGAAATCTGATATGGGGAAATATTCAGGGGTATGTCCATGGCAGTCGGTCTATATCCCGGTTCTCATCTTCTTTCTGGTACTATGTATATCCTGTTCCTGTGCGGCCGGAGAAAAACAGGGGACACAGATATCCATTACAGTGACTCCTGAAAACCCTCCGGAAGGATACGCCTTTACCGTGACCGGAACACTGACTGATGCAGCCGGTTCTCCTCTTGGGAACAAACGGATAGCCCTTGAATCTTCTCCTGACGGAGATCCTGCATATCCGTTTGAGCGAATTGCCGTTGATGCGACGGACAGGTCAGGGAAATTTGAGTTTTTCAGAGGAAATCACACTCCTGCTGAATATATCCGCGTATCATACATGGGAAATGCTGAGTATCTGGGGAGTGTCAGCGAACCAGTCCCGGTTCATAACGCCGGAATATATGTTAGCGGAACTCATCCTGCACGCAAAACCGGAGGACTCATGCTGACCGGCAGTCCGGATAACTCGATTGTTCTTCTGGACGGTGAGGTGCGCGGTGTAACGCCTCTCGCCCTGAATGGAATTGAGTCAGGTCCTCACATCCTTGAGATCGGAAAGCCCGGGTATCAGAATCAGACCATGGAGGTCTATGTGGCACCTGAGCGAAAGACCACTTTCAGTTTCTCTCTTCCGCCTGCGGGAATAAATCTACAAAATGCAGGAATTGAGAGCCAGACCGGTCTTCATGTCTATAGCAATACCAGTTATCAGGATGATATGTCCGTTCCGCTTGGCGACCCGCTCTACTCATTTAGTAAGGCAGGTATGTCGGTGGATATTTACGGGAACAATACATCAGTGAACGGGACAAACAAGACCCAGATTACGACAATGTATGATGAGCATCCGTTTGGCGACGGATTTTCAATGTCGGTGATTATTACCAGTGATGATACCCCGTTCCGGTGAAAAAATGCAGATGTTTGGTGTAATAATGCAGGGAGGAGATGTATGCAGGTCTCGATGAAGCTTGAAATCCGTGATACGCCAGGTCAGCTGGTTGCAGCGCTGATGCCGATCTCCGATGCTGGTGGAAATATCAAGACCGTCATTCATGAACATGACTTTTCATCAGACAAGGGATCCCTCGGGGTGGAAGTTGTTATTGAAATCCCTCCTGAACGGCTGGATGCCCTCTTAAAACTCTTTCAGGAAAGGGGAATCACGGTCATCAGATTTGGTGAAGAGCGGATGCATTACCAGCAGTCAGTCATTCTCATCGGTCATCTGATTCATACGAACCTCGGGGATACTGTTGACCGGATTGATAAAACCGGATTTGCAGAGGTTACCCGGATGAGTCTGGCAATGCCTGCCATCCATGAACGAAGTTCAGCAAAATGCACTATCAAGGCATTAAGCAGGGAACACATGGATCAGGCAATTGAAATTCTCCGTGATGTATCAAAGCAGAAGGACATCCTGATGATCGAACCCCTGGAGTTCTGAGATGACCATTCGTATTGCACTTATCGGGACCGGTGCCGTTGGCCGGGGGATTCTGGAGGCGATGACCAGAAAAGATCTTGGTATTATTCTGACGGGTGTTGCAGATTCACGGTCCGGCATGATTCAATCTAGTGGCGTCTCACCGTCAGATCTTCTGTCACGCAAGAGAGAGACCGGTCTGTGCGGTGATGTCTCTATTACTGCTGAAGATGTGGTCCGGACGGCTCCATATGATGTTCTGGTTGAGGTCTCTCCGACGGATGCAACAACCGGGGAACCTGCAACCTCGTACATCCGGACTGCCTTATCCAGGGGATGTCATGTGGTCACATCAAACAAGGGACCGGTTGCCCTGCATTATCATGAGCTGAAGCGGCAGGCAGATAATGCAGGGGTTTCGTTCCGGTTTGAAGCAACCGTCGCGGGAGCAATTCCCATTCTGCATACGCTCCTTGAATCCCTGGGGGGGAATGACGTGCAGGCTCTGTATGGCGTTCTGAACGGGACCTGCAACTATATTCTGACCAGGATGGCTGAAGAGGGGCTGTCATATAAACAGGCACTTGACGAGGCACGTGCTCTTGGGTATGCTGAGGCAGATCCAACCTATGATGTAAAAGGCATTGATGCTGCAATAAAGCTGGTAATTCTTGCAAATACAGTCTTAAACCAGCGGATAACCCTTGAAGATATTGATATTACCGGAATTGACCTCCTGACAGAAGAAGCAATCAGGCTTGCAGAAGAGCAGGATGCAACAATCCGGCTCATCGGGGAGATAATTCCCAGTAAGAATCTGTACCGGCTGTCTCCCCGGATCATTCCACGGCATCATCCGCTCGTAGTTCATGGGTCTCTCAATGCAATCATCCTGCGAACCGATCTTGCAGGGGACCTGGTCTTCTCAGGGAAGGGGGCTGGATCTATCGAGACCGCTAGTGCAGTCCTTGGAGATATCCTTTCAATTCGTGACAGGTATGCAGGGGGTAATTGAGCGCAGACGTTCGTATCTGAAGCTGATGCGAAAGCTGACCCTGCGTAAGGGTTCCTTTACGGTAGATGATCTTGCCCAGTCTGCGGGTATCCCTCGCAGTACAGCACGGGACTGGATCGTCCGTTTATCTGATGAAGGGTGCCTGACTGTTCTCACCCAGCCTCATGGCCGTGCTCCCAGCAGGTACGCTGCAATCAGTGCCATCCCACGGACAGCATGCCGGAAGATCTTCACTGCCGTCGATGGTGATATGGTGGAGATTGTGCATGAGTGCCTGTCCAGTGCCTGTGCTGCGTTTTGTGCGAGGCATCATGCCAAAGCCAACCCGGAGATCAGGATCATCCGTCAGGGAACAATTCTTCGTGAGTTTGTCCGGATGGGCCGGTATGAAAGTACAGTTGGTCTCTGGCCTGAGTCAGCTGTTGCGGTTACCGGAATTTGGCAGGAAGGGAATGAGATTGTGCAGAGGATCCGTTCGGTGGGAGGCCCGGCATTCTCACTGACCGGCATGATGGGCAGGGCTGAAGGGGTTATCAGGGTTGATACGGTCAGGCATGAGCAGGCTACTGAGGGCTGCATCAGGACACAGGCATTAGAGCACATCATTATTGGAATTGACAATACTGACCGGCTTGAAGAGGGGGCAACTTTTGCCCTTGCCATCGCCCTTCTTGATTACCTGTCAGAACTGTCCGGCACATTTCCCATCGGCCATCACATAGCAATGCTCTGGCAGGATATTCCGGAGAAGACTGCGGGGAACTCATGTAGCGCAATAGAACTGGCAGTCGTTCCGGAAAAAGCCGACCTCATCCGAAAGGCAGCAGTCCGGTTTATTGGCGATGAAAGTGTTTCAGACGGGTGGGGTATCGCGATTAAGACCGGATTTCTGATCCCGGATTCATTACATCAATATGGACTGCGTGCCCGGACCAGTCTGATAACCTGTCATGAGGCGCGCCAGTGTGCCCGTGAGTGTGGTGTTTACACCTATGGTGGTGCGGGGATTATCGGTTCCCTTGCTGCCATTGGCCTTGCTCATGAACCAGAAGACCTGATCATCACCCCTGATTTTTAATGAATGTCTGTGTTACAAGGATCCGTGGTTTGAGAGAACTCTTTTCCCGGTCATCCTCCAAGAACTGAGTATGGAGAAACGTTTCACCATCAGCGGATGCAGTACCTGCCTTGGTATTGCAGGCGCAATTCTTCTTATCGCAGCAGCACTCCTGTGCGGGTGTACAACAACACAGCCAGAGCAGGCTCAGACTACAACTCCGGTAGAGTCCGAAG
>CAZEWE010000146.1:0-5917 GCA_964515765.1 uncultured Methanospirillum sp.
ATCCTCGTGAATGGTGAGAGTAAACTCTCCTGCCTGATGGTTGCTGCCCAGTTAGATGGTGCAGATATCATCACTATTGAGGGATTCAGTCCTGATGAACTTCACCCGATTCAGGAGGCCTTCATTGAGCAGGGAGCGATACAGTGTGGATTTTGTACACCGGGCATGGTTCTGGCCGCCGCTGATTTGCTCAGGAGAATTCCCCATCCCTCCCGTGAGGAGATCAGGGCAGGAATAAGTGGCAACCTGTGCAGGTGTACCGGATACCAGAAGATAGTTGATGCCATTGCTTCGGTCCGTTTAAAACAGGATAATCATGAGTGACATAATTCTTCCCCGGTCGATTCAGGAGTTATTCGAGATGTCATGCAGACATGATACTGCAGGATACTTCTCAGGGGGGACGGATCTTTTTGTCAGACTTCGTGCAGGACAGCCGGTTCCTGACATTCTGTTTGGCCTTGAACATATTCCGGATCTGAAAAAAATAATCGTCGATTCTGATTGTATCAGGATAGGGGCCGCTGTAACTCACCAGATGCTTCTGGACAATCCATCCATACAGGAGCATCTTCCTGCCTTGTATCAGGCGGTATCAGTACTTGGGTCACCTCCGATTCGTCACATGGGCACAATCGGGGGAAATATCTGTACTGCATCACCTGCAGGTGATACCCTGCCCGCCCTGTATGTGTATCATGCATCTCTGGTTCTGCTCTCTCCGACTGGTGAACGAACGGTAAGAATTGAGGATTTCATTCAGGGCCCGGGAAAGACCATCCTCCAAAACCAGGAAATCCTCAGGGAGATAGTCATCCCGATGCCTGACCCGGATACCCATGGATGTTACATAAAAGTAGGACAGAGAAACGCCCTGGCGATTGCGATTGTAAGTATGGCGATGATGCTTTCATACAATAATGACCGACGCATTACCCTGATTCGGGCAGCATTCGGAAGTGTCGGGCCGAAAGTGATGCACTTTCCTGATATAGATTCTTCTTTTGATGGAGAGATTCTCACCCAGGAGTTACTCAGAGCTGCTGGATTCAAATATTCACAGAACATTCAGCCGATATCAGATCTTCGAGCCTCGGCAGAGTATCGTCATCAGCTTGTGGAAGGATTGCCTGTTCAGATAATACAAGGAGAATTCAGAGCATGAAAAAAATCGGGAAAATTCAGGTTTCTCTCTCGTCTGAGATGTTACCTATGGTCATCGGGGTCGTCAAAGAGGCAGCAACCATCCTTCATTTCTCTCAAGAGGATATCCTGCGGGCCGAACTGGTAACAGAAGAGGTTTTTATGTTTTTGGTCGGGGAATCGGGTCATTCCGGAGAAACCAGAATAGTTCTGACGAACGGAGGGTACTATCTGAAGATATCCTTCTATTTTTCTCCTGTTCCATTTCCTCTTGAAGCGTTAAATATCACCCTTGATTATAACCCGGTCCAGTCTTCTTTTTCAGCTCTTGGAATCCTGATTGCAGCACGGAGTGTTGAACGGTTCATTTATGTACATGAAAATCCCCGGGAGACTGCAATACATCTCATTATTGAAAAAAAATATCCTGAATACTCAAATACTTCCAGTATACTACCTTTACCTCCTGTTATTTCCCGTCTTCAGTATCATTCCGGAACTCATGAAGAGCTAAAGCAGGCTTGTATCAGGGTTCTGGACCGATATCATTACCATGTACCCTCTTTTTTCACATATCCCGGAAAAGTTGTTGATATGGTGGAGAGTGGCGAATATGGCACTATTGTGGCAACCGATACGAAGGGAAATGTCTATGGTTGTATGTTCTGGAAGTATGGTCCTCACCTTATCGAGGCATTCGGGCCCTATATCTTCCAGGACCGTCCGGAATTATCAGAAGATATCGTACGGAGTGTGCTTGAATCGGTTGGAAGATCAAAGGTTATCGGGTTTCTTATTCAGTATCCTACCCCTGAAACCCCATTCACCTGGTTTGAAGAACTGCCGTCAATTTCTCCCCTTCCACCTGAATATGACATTGGCTCCGGGCAGTACCTCCCGTTATACCGGGAATTAAAGGAGGATAAAGGTGCATTGTCTATTGTTCATCCTGATCTTGCCCCGGAAGTAACGGCCTGGTACCAGGCGAGGGATCTTCCCCGTGATGTTATTTCATCAATACCGGCTGGAGAACAGATCACAGGAGAGGCGTCTTTTTCGGTTGAAACAGATAAAAATTTGAGCCTTGCAGTTATCCGACTACGAACAACCGGACAGAATATCAAATCCCTCCTCCTGAACCATGTTCAGCTCCTTCAAAACCATGATTTCTCAATTATAGTGTATGCCATGGACTTAAAGGACGAGAATGAATCGCTTATCTATCCTGACCTTAAGGCTGCCGGGTTTATACCAACATATATCCTCCCCTGGAGCGGGAAAGGAGATCTCCTGATATTCAGGTACCAGGGAGGGTTTTCATGACCGACCCGTCATGTTTTCTTCCGCGACTTGTTCCTTCGTATGTGCAGGCATTTACGCCCTATGTTCCCAGTAAACCGGATGATGTCCTGAAGAAATTATACGGGGTAACGCATCTGTACCGGATGAATAATAATGAAAATGCCCTGGGACCACCCCCTGCATCAGTTCAGGCAATAGAATCGTTTATGCCTGATATGGCCTCAATTTATCCAAGCGGGGATGCATATCACCTTCGCCATCGGCTATCAGAGATTTTTGGACTTTCCCCATGTTCATTTATTGTAGGAAACGGAGCAAATGAAGTAATTTCGTTTGTAATAAAGGCATTTTGTGCACAGGGCGATGCAATTATTACCGCCGATAAAACCTTTGCAGTCTATGAATGGGTCGCAGAATTTTCCGGATGTACCTGCACGCTTGTTCCCCTGAAAAACCATACCTTTGATCCTGATGCCATACTTGCAGCACGGGATGAGAAGACCAAGGTCATCTTTATCTGTAACCCGAATAATCCGACCGGAACATACTGGAACCATGAGACCTTATGCCGGTTTCTTGATTCCGTGGGCGGAGAACAGATTGTAGTTCTTGATGAGGCATATGCAGAGTTTGTTTCACAGCCGGATTATCCGGACGGAATAAAACTCATTTCCAAATATCCGAACCTGGTAGTATTCCGGACATTTTCCAAGATGTATGGGCTTGCAGGTCTTCGGATTGGATATCTTGCTGCGAATCAGAACGTAACTGACATCATCCGCCGGACCTCCGTTGTTTATTCAGTGAATGGTCTTGCTCAGGCTGCAGCACTCGCTGCCCTTTCTGATAATGGAGAGCATATTCAGCGGACCCGGGATCTGGTCAGGGCTTCACGTTCTTTTCTGGAAGAGGAGCTTGATCGGATCCATCTTTCGTATGTCAGTGGCGAAGGTAATTATATCATGATTGAAGTCCCGATTTCAGACACGCTCCTGTACCGGCGGTTGATGCGACATGGATATATGGTCCGGACAATGACCGGATTTCGGTTTCCGAATTATATCCGTGTTACATTGCATCCTGTACCGGTCATGAAAGGCTTTTTATCAGCCCTCACCCAGTGTATTTTATGATGTGGAGATGATACCATGGAACCGTTTACAGAGCCTGCATATCAGGTAGAATTCTTCTCTCCTGCAGATGCAGAGGGGATTGTTGCGTTATTTCATGTCGTATATGGAGAAAATTTTCCTGTACAGGCAGTCTATGATCCTGCTGAAATTATCCGGCAGGATATGAGCGGAGAATCCCACCGGTTAGTTGCGAAGAATGATGCCGGAGATGTTGTCGGGCATATAGCCGTATTCAGATCCAATGCCCGAAATCCTGAACTTTTTGAAGCAGGGCTCCTTATGGTACGTCCTGATTTCAGACAGACAGATCTCGCGTTTTCCCTCTTTACCGCACTTGTTCAGAACCTGATTCCCCGGTATAGCATTGGCTCTGTCTGGGGAGAAGCGGTATGTAATCATCTGTTTACGCAGCAGATGGCGGTGCGTGAAGGTTTTTTGGAAATGGCCCTGGAGATGAATCTTATGCCTGCAGAATCATATACCGCTCCCCATGGTCAGTCAGTTGGTGGAAGAGTCTCTGTTCTTCCTATCTTTCATCTTCCCGTCCGAACTCCCCAGACGCTCTATCTCCCGGCAAGATACGAAGATTATCTTCGGTTTTTATACGCTCCCATTGAAGATTCGTATACATTCCTGATTTCTGGAGATAAACTGCCATCAGGAAAAACAAGCGGAGATATTGAGTTTTTGAAAAAGCCCGCGATCGCCAGAATTACCATCGATACTGTAGGAGATGATTTCATGGACTGGATTTCCAGGACTGAATCGCAGGTCACCTCTGATGGCGCAGCTGTTATTCAATGGTATCTCCATCTCAACTGGCCATATATCGGAGCTGTAACGGATATCCTCTTTGAGTCAGGATCCTTTATCGGGGGGGTTCTACCGGTCTGGTTCGGATCTGATGGTCTTTTCATGCAGAAAGTGATTGGAGAACCGTTTTTTGAAGGCACCCATGTCTATTCCAAGCGAGCCAAAAAAATTAAGGAGTATGTGATGAATGACTGGTATGGAAAATCCCGCGGATAAAACTACGATAGGACAAATTTTTACCCAGAATAGTCTGACTATTCCTGAAAAACCAGCTCTTGTGTGGAAAGATCAGCACAGCATTTCCTACGGCACTATCACTGATATCTCCGAACAGGTAGCAAAATGTCTGATCGGTCTTGGTATCGATCCCGGCCGGTTTATCGCGATATGGGCGCTGAATGAAGCAAAATGGCTGTACTCCATGGGAGGTTCATCCATGGCCGGGTACCCCTTTATCGGGCTGAATACTGCATATAAAGCACCAGAGCTGAGACAGGTCCTTGCTCATTCTGGAGCGTCTGTTTTATTTATCGGTGATGACAAGACCGGAACTACCAGTTTTGCTTCTATTATCGCTGAACTCTGTCCTGAATTATATACGGACCCTCCCGGAACATGGAGATCTGCAATCTTTCCTGATCTCCAGTATGTCGTCTCCTTTGGAAGCACAGATATTCCAGGAATCCTCTCATGGGATGAATTCATCAAAAAAGGGATCTCAATCGATGATGACATGCTTATCCGGCAGGCATCTGCAGTACAACCTGAAGACCTTGCCCTGATTATGTATACCTCTGGCACCACCGGTACTCCCAAAGGAGTCATGCATACTCATAAGAATCTCATTGCCAGTGCAGATATTGTGTCATCACGAATTCGGCTGACTGATACTGATGTGGCCTGCATACCGGTTCCTTTCTTTCATATTCTGGGGATTACCATGGCTGTTGCCTCATTATGGACCCAGGGGCAGATTGCAATTATTGACCGGTTTTCAGCAAAAGACACCCTGCAGACAATTGAAGAATGCCGTGCTACAGCGCTCTATGGTATTGTGAGCATGTTTGCTTTTGCTCTTGAAACACAAAAGGCTGAAAATTTTGATCTGAAATCACTCAGAACCGGAATTATTGCCGGAAGCCTCTGCCCGCCGGATCTTGTTACCAAAGTAATTGAAGAGATGGGGATATCTGAGTTTGTTATCGGCTATGGATCTACGGAGGCAATCTGCCTTATTGCCTCTCTCCCTGATGATCCGGTGGCTAAAAGATCTGACTCTCTTGGTACTCCTTTGCCTGGAGTTGAGATACGGATCGTTGACGGAAAAGATGGAACTATGGTGCAACAGGGGGAGATTGGAGAAGCGCTGGCCAGGTCTCCATGGTGTATGAACGGATACTACCAGATGCCGGAGAAAACCAGTGAGGCTCTTGATCCCTTGGGATTTTATCATACCCATGATATGATGTATGAAGACTCAGATGGGTATTTCCACTTTGTCGGCCGTATCGATGATCTGATCATCA
>CAZEWE010000147.1:0-5870 GCA_964515765.1 uncultured Methanospirillum sp.
ACGACAACAGTGCCGGGATAACCGGGGCAAGAGCGGCATTTGTCTCATACATCCATCCGATAAGTATCCCCCCGATAAAAAAACCTGCTCCATAGACCGTATTGAATATGCCATAGGCAGTTCCCCGCTTTGAGATATGTATCCGGTCTGCAATGGCAGCACGAAGGACGGTCTCCTGGATACCCATGGATATTCCAAAGAGGATTGCCGAGAGGAAGATGAGTTCCCTGCTCATTCCAAATCCCAGGAACGGGAGAACAATGCCGATTAGCGGGATAGGAAGGAGAAGAATGATCCCTTTTGTATCATAGAGTCTGCCGGCAATGGGAGCAATTGCTGCATCGACCAGCATGGCACCAGCATAGAGAAGGGGAATTTCAAAAGCAACCAGAAGACCGGTATGCAGGGCATGAAATGAGATGAGTGGGAAGGAGAGAAACCCGGCTGTGCACAGGAGAGTAAAGACTGAGAACAGGATAAACTCCCTCCCGATGCCGGTTGTCTCATGCCTGGGAGCTGCATGGTCTGTCTCAAATGACACCGGGTCAGGAAGAAGTCTCCATGCAACTAGGACAAGTCCGATGAGGATGATAAATGGTATGAAGAGGAGAAGAAATCCCTCCTTATAGGTTCCTGTTCCGGCTAGGGCTACTGCCAGAATGACTGGGCCAGCGACTGCTCCAATCTGGTCTAATAGTTCATGAATGCCAAATCCCATACCTCTGCCGATGGGTGCAGTAGCATGGGAGAGGATGGTATCTTTTGGCGGGGAACGGATTCCCTTTCCGATTCGCTCAAGGATGAAGAGAATCGCCGCCATCTCCCATGAACCGGTGAAGGCAAGAAGAGGAATAGCGATAAGCATACCATACCCGAGAGCGGTCAAAGCCCAGTACATCCTGGTAGAGTCAGCGACCCGGCCTGATATGAGTCGGACTGCATACCCCAGAAACTCACCTGCCCCGGTTATGGTCCCGACAAGGACGGCTGATGCACCAAGGGTCAGCAGGTAGGGACCGCTGATACTCCTGGCACCCTCATATATGATATCTCCACAGAGGGCGACTATCCCGAGGATAATAATAATCCGGTATGCCGTTTGATGGCCGGTCATGTCCGGAGTCATAGGTGTTACTCTGCTCAGGTATGATTTATTGTTCACTCAAAGTGCCGTGAGTGTGATCATTTCATCTGATTTTTATAGTATGACCGAATAATTATCCTCTAGATACCTCAATTCTGCCCTGATTGATCCCAGGAGTATATCCCCGGACAGGAAATTGCAGAATCATCGATCATGATTAGCCTGATATTTTCTCTCCTGCTTATCACGTCAGCGGTGATCATGCTGGGATTTGGGTTATATAGCAGACGGTATACGACCAATCCTGCAACTGTACCCTACCAGCTGCTTATGTTTTTTGCTGCCGGATGGTCCCTGATATATGCCCTGGAACTTTCCTCACCTATTCTTCCGGTAAAGATCTTCTGGCACAATGTTAAATTTATTTTTCTTCCATTTCTTTCGGTCTTTGAATTATGGATGGTTCTTGCATTTCTTCGGCGTGAAAGCTGGATTTCAGGATGGAGGCTTGGTATTCTCTGTATTATTCCATCTCTTACTACCCTTCTGGCTCTTTCCAGTCCGATTCATTCCTTCTTCCGATATACCTTTGAACTCATTCAGATAGGAGAATTTTCTGTCCTGAAGTATGCTGCAGGCCCGTTTCTTCAGATATATCTGATTTATTCATATATTCTCATTTTCCTGGCATTTTTCCTGCTTGTCTTTATAAGGGATGAAACTCACCGGATTTATCTGAAACAACGGATTATTCTAGCCCTTGCACTATTCCTGCCGGTAACGATTGCATTTTCATATGATGTGGGGCTGACGTTCATTCCCGGTGTTAATCCTGCTCCGGCATTCTTCTGGGTTATGGGTATACTCTACAGCATTGCATTATTCAGATACAAATTATTTGATATTATTCCGATTGCCCGGAGCACAGTTATTGATGGGATGGGAATGCCCATGATTGTTCTGAATAATGAAGAGAAGATCGTGGATATCAACCCTGCAGCTGCCCGGTTGCTTGATACAACAAAGGGAGCACCTGTGGGCAGTACACTCAAAACCTGTGCCTCCACCTGGCCGGAACTTGTGAGCTTTGCATCCGGCCAATTTCAGGGCAGGCAGGAGATTATTCGGAAAGGTACTGATCAGGATTTCTTTTACGAAGCCAGAATGGACACCGTATTCTCTGATTCCGGAGAGGCAGAAGGAAACGTGATTCTTCTGACTGACATAACCCTGCAGAAGAATCTGGAAAAAGAACTCCGGGAGAGTGAACGCCGATGGAAAAGTCTCATTGATGGTGCTCCGTTTCCGATTGTTATCATCCGTTCCTCTGATAATACGATTCTGCTCGTAAATTACCGGACTATTGAACAGTTTCAGATTCCTTCTGAAGAACTGATTGGAAGTTCTTCTGAAAGATTTTATGGAGATAGTTCCCTCCGGAATATTATTATTGAGCAACTAAAGACGAAGAGTCATGTCGATGATGTTCTGATGGAGATGAAAACACATGATGGGAGAACGTTTTGGGTGTATGCATCGGTCAGGATAATAACCTATATGGGGAATGATGCATATTTTGTTTCATTTGCTGATATTACCCAGAGAAAGATGCTTGAAGATACTCTCATGCAGAAGAATTCAGATCTTGAGATGCTTTCTCATTCTCTTGAAACGACCAATAAAAAATTGAATCTGCTCTCAAGTATTACAAGGCATGATATTCTCAATCAGGTGCAGATTATTTTGCTTTTATCTGATATGCTTTATCCGCTGTCAGAGGAAGAGATTACACAGAATATGGCCATGATAATGGAGGCCGGAAAGGGAGTTCAGGAATTAATCGAGTTTACCGCTGAGTACCAAACTCTCGGGCAGACGAAACCTGGCTGGCAGGATATCTCAGAGATATGCACCAATCCTTTGATTATCAGGATGGTTTCTGGTATTTCGTATCGTATTCCTGATGTAAGAATACTTATTTTTGCAGATCCATTGCTAAAAAAAGTATTTTTCAACCTGGCAGAGAATTCAATTCGTCATGGGAAGACCGTCCATACCATCTCTGTTTCCTTTGAGAAGAAGAATGACGGGTTTATTCTAATCTATGAGGATGACGGGTGTGGTGTTCCCTATGAAGAGAAAGAGAAGATTTTTACCCGGGGATTTGGGAAGAATACCGGTCTTGGGTTATTCTTTATCAGGGAGATTCTCGATATAACCGGCCTTTCTATAAAAGAGTGCGGAATTCCCGGGGAGGGTGTCCGGTTTGAGATCAGTGTTCCGGAAGGGAAGTACCGGATCGAAGGGTAAGGAAGGCCGCAGTATTTTTATTCCTTATGACTGAATTCCCCTAAATTTTACTTGTGATCCACTCTCGCAAGATTTGTATTTCGCTGTCTTTTTTCGCAAGGATGGTAATAAATTCCTGGTATCCTGATTTTCTTTCATAATGGGGGATTGAATGGAGTTCGTCCGGATCTCGTGGGAGGTGAAATAATTTTGGGTCCATATGGTGAGCTTTGGCCCTTTGATATATCCATTCCTCTAGCCGTGGGGATATTTGAATGAGATGGGAACCATTCTTCAATCCTAGGAGCTTCAAATTACCATTTGTATTTAGTATAATAGCAGAGGTAACAACCACTGGCTGGTGGCTGTCCGGGTCCTCATCAATCATCCCGATGGCATCTGAATTATTGAGTACATAGTTGATTACCTCGCCCTTACTTCTCTGATGACTACACAATTTTCTTCCTATCCCAAAGACATGTCTGATGAGATAGGTGTCCGGATGACACTCCGTGGCTATCAATTATTAATTCCCCAAAAATCGCTCGAGATCAAAAAAGGGGTCATTACATATCATATCAGATATCTTTTCCGCATCCATAGGTGTAATGCATGTCTCGCCACCTTCTTTTGTTACAATGAAAAGAGCGAGATCTTCCTTTCTTACTTTTTCAATTAATGTTGAGAGAAGGTACTGGTTATGGGTAACAATGAAGTACTGGTTTGTTTTGTCAAGCCAGATCTGTTCAGCCAGGTATTTTGTATAATACGGGAACGTATGTGCTTCAGGTTCTTCAAAGATGAGTGTTGCATTGGTTTGTGAGGCTACAGCTATTGCAAAAAAAGCGATGTGGCGATAGGTATCTGAAGAGATCTGGTATGGGTAGGTAAATACAATATTATCCTCCTCCTGCTGAAATTCAAATTTGTTGTCCGCTGGTTTGAGAACGAATTTAAATTCAGATGACGAGAAGAGTTCTTTCATGATGCTCTGGCATCGCTTGTCATACATGACAACGGAAAAGAGGTTTTGCCCAAAGGGTGATTTTAAGGGAAGAGGTGTTGGATCAGGGAATTGAACCAGATCTTTATATCGGTAAAAGAAAATATTTTGAAAATCGTCGCACGTATGTACAATCCCTTTTCGTTGTCCAGTTATATGCAGGTTTGCAATATTAGTCCCGCCGGTTTGTTCCTTGTTTTCCGGGATCATTTTTCCTTTTCGAAACTGAATCCTGCAGTCATCCCCACCGATTGTGATCATGAGGGTTTTTACCGGGGACTTGTCATTTTCGTGATCTCCTTTCAGAATAGAGATTATCACCGGATCTTGAATTTGATTTTTGAAAAATATATTTTGAATTTTCTCAAATCGAATATATGACGATAATTCCTGCATGTGCGGTAATTCATGGGTTTCCCCGATGTGGTGTTTTATTGCATGATTCTGTCCTGTTTGGACCGGTTCATGATCATATCCGTTATATGTCTGACCACACCAGCTGAGAAGACCAAGTGCCTCTAAAATATTGGATTTCCCTGTATCGGGTTCACCAAGAAAGATGTTCATCTTCCTGCAATCCAGATTTACTTTTCTGATTGATTTAAAATTCTCTATTGAGAGATGCGATATCATAGATCAAACCTTAATTTCTTTACCGCTGGTTACTGGTACAACGGGCAATCCTGTAGTTGCCGTGTCTATTATTATTCATATTGTACAGGATTATACTTGTGTTTATATTCGCGAATCTCTTGTTTTGATTTTTTGCCTACAAAGAACATCTTCAGTTACAATCATGGGCTACCCTGATTTTTATATTCATTGCAAACTCTTCTGCCTTCTTCAGATCCTCTTCATCTGGTCTGCCCTTATTCATCCCCCCGAAAAATTTCAGAAAACTATTGGTATTAAACCCTTTACAACTGAATTCATCAATAATCACATATCCCTTCGATTCCAGTATCTTTCTGAGACGATCATGATCAGTACGGGTCTTTTTCTCCCCGATAATTGCTGCAGTTGAGAAGATGAAGGCTGGTTTTAAAGACACCCTGGGTAGTTGGTCTGCAAGGTTCAGGAGTGAATCATGATGCCGGGCATGGTATATCCCAGATCCAAACCCGATACAATCATAATCAGAGAGTTCCATTGGTGTAACAGTATCAGGTGCCTTTATCGGTGCATCAAGAACCCGGGAGATTGTCTCTGCAACCTTCTCAGTGTTACGGTGATGATACGAATACACGATAAGGAGTGATTTCATGAATGTTCCTCCGTATCAGCATGTGAAAGGTTCTGATTTCATTCCACCTTCATCTCAAGATAATCTGGTTTTTTGGCCCCTGTCTGTCTGTGATGTCGTAATTCTGACACAGAAACATCCGGATTCCGGTATTGTGCCCGACCTGCTGTTTTCTTCCCTGCCTGTATTGCATGGACGGGACAGAGGTGAATGCACCCACAACAGAGCTCACACTGATGTTTCCAGACCGG
>CAZEWE010000148.1:0-5843 GCA_964515765.1 uncultured Methanospirillum sp.
AATTAATATCCGCGAATTTCTGCCCTGACTTTTTCAAGGTTTTCAATCCGCTTTTCAAGAGCCGGGTGAGTTGAGAAGAGCCCTGCAAGAGTTTTGCCAGACAGGGCCGGGATGATGTAGAATGCATTTGCTCCTTCAGCTGCTACTTTTGCTTCAGGAGGGAGACGATCCATTCTTCCGCTGATCTTCTGAAGAGCTGAGATCAGGGCATCAGGATTATTGGTAATATATGCAGCTCCCCGGTCGGCGGCAAATTCCCGGTACCTGGAGAGTGCCATCATCAGCATCGTTGCAATAACCCATACCACTGCTGCAACAATACCTGCAATGATCCATGCTCCTCCCTGTTCCCGGTTACTGAATATTGAGGCGAACAGGAAATTGTTCATGATCATGGATGCAATCATGGCAACAAAGCTTGCAACCGTCATGGTCAGGATATCCCGGTTTTTCACATGGGAGAGTTCATGTGCCAGGACGGCTTCGAGTTCATCGCGGTTTAATGTCTGCATGATGGAGTCAGTTACTGCCACAACTGCATGATTCGGACTTCTGCCGGTTGCAAATGCATTTGGCATCGGAGAATGCATGACCGCAATCCGTGGCTTTGGAAGATCTGCTTCTGTGCATAACTTCTCGATCATGCGGTGGAGATCCGGAGCTTCATCATATTCAACTATCTTCGAACCGGTGGTCATGAGCACCAGTCTGTCGGAGAAGAAGTACTGGACAAGGCCCATGACAACTGCAATCAGAATTATAAATCCTGATGGCAGACCAAGGGCTATCAGAATACCCATGAACACCAGATACACGAGTAAGAGCAGTGCCCATGTCAGGAGAATCCGTCCTGTCAGGCCTGCATCACGTTTCCACTTCATATCGGTCTAAGGTACTTTTATCTCCGAGGATAAAGAGTTATACCATCCGGATGTGAATAACTGCCGGAACAAAAGAAGAAAGGATTTATTCAGGGATCAGATATCGCCCGAACCACTGCTTCATCAGGGTTTTCGCAGGGTATCACTCCGGGAATGTTCCAGGTCGATAATCCGTATACCGGGATCCCTGATTTGAGAGCAAAAGCAATCTCTGACAGTGTCCCAAATTCTCCACCGATAGCGATAACAGCGTCAGCGGATCCGACCAGAATGATGTTACGGGCATGGTTCATGTGGGTTTTTATTATCACCGATAGATAGGAATTTCCTTCTGAACCTGGAACAATACCGACTACCATACCTCCGGCATTGTACGCACCACGGCATGACGCCTCCATGACTCCACCCCGCCCCCCGGAAAGAAGAACGGCCCCATGTTGTGCAAGAAGAAAACCGACTTGTTCAGCACGGATAAGTTCCTGCTCTCCTGCCTGGGATCCTCCGATTACCGCAACCTGTTTTCTCGTCTTTTCTGCTCCGCCACCCATTGACAACCGACTCCTCCAAATGACATTATATTTCTTCTATCCGGTTGATAGGACCGTCAAAATTTGCCGGTATACTACCCGGAAAAGCTCATGAACCAGGTATACCGGATATCAGAGTATTATCCCATGGCCGGGGAGGCGATCGCATCTGCATACACACCGTTTGGAATACTGATATCAAACCTGGCCCCTTTCCCTTCTGTTCCGGTCTCAGTTATTGATATCCCGGTCAACGCAAGGATCTCCCTGACCAGAAAGAGTCCAAGACCCGTGTGTTTCCCATGCCCCCGGTCAAATATTGCTTCTTTCTCAACATCCCTGACACCAGTCCCGTTATCCTCCCACGAAATGGTGTACCCGTCAGGGTGCCTTATTCCAGAAACCAGGATATGAGATACCGTTCCCCCATGACGAAGGGAATTGTCAAGGAGGTTAAAAAAAACTTTTTCCAGCATTGGATCAGCAAAAACAGAAATATCTTCCAGAGTGACTTCCAAAGTCAGACCCTCGGGGATCTGCAGCCCCTTTATGATCATAGCAGGTGACTGCCAGGCAGGTTCATGGATTCCCAGATCCTGGTAGAGCCGGGTAAATTCAATCTGCTTTTGAATCGCAGTTGTGGCTGCCTCAAGGGTTTTAAAATAGTGGGAAATTGTTGGATCACTGCATTCCATCTCTGCAATCTCAATTGCACCCAGTATGATGGTTACCTTATTCAGAATATCATGCCTGGTGATACTGTTCATGAGGTTTATCTGCCGTGATGCCTTCCGCAGAGATTTTTCTATCTGCTTCCGGTCAGTTATATCTCGAAGTGAGAGTAGTATTGCAGGCGTGTCCTCATATTGAATCAGTTTTCCTATACTCTCAACCGTGACAGACCGGCCGTGAGATGTAACCGCTTCATATTCGGCAATGTAGGAGTCATGCCCTTGTGCAACTTCAGAAAAATCACGAATTACGGCTTCATGTGATTCAGGAGAGATAAATTCCATGACATTCCGGCCAAGATTGCCAGGGATATCGGCTACTTCAATCATCTTTGCAGCGGCATTGTTCGCAAAAAGGAGCTTTCCGTGGAGATCAACAATGAGAATGGGCTCTAAGGCATGAGTTACCAGGAACCGGTATTTTTCCTCACTCTCAAAAAGGTCTTTTTTTGTTTTGTACCGTTCAACGACCTTATCAATGGTATAGGCAAGGTCAGAAAAGACCGTGATTGGATCATTTCCTTTCCTGACATAATAATCAGCCTTCTCCTCAATAGCACGGATAACGACCTCCTCATCACCCTTTCCGGTGAAGAGAATAAAAGGAATATCCCCATGGTTCTTTCTGACTTTAGTGAGAAGAGAAATTCCATCCATTCCCGGCATCATGTAATCAGAAACGATGACATCATATGTGGTCTTTGAAAGAGCATCCAGTGCTTCTTTTGCTGAAGAACAGGTTATAACGGAAAACCCCTTCCTGGTCAGAAAAAGAGATGAGGCAACACAGAGATCCTCCTCGTCATCTACATATAATACCGAAACCAAAAGACTCTCCCCACCGTATTCGCTATTATCCGGACCGGTGATCTCTTCATCCCCCTATATAGAGTTCACACAGCCGGATTTATTATTAAATTAACCATCTTTTTTCCTTTCATTATATTTATGCATATGCTTCCTATAGAAGGGAAGGAAAAATAGGACAGATAATATTCAAAAAAGAATTATTCTTGTACACCTTATGATTCTGATCACACACATCCCCTTATTCAGGGCAAATACTTATTGCCCTCGTGTTCCTCATTATGGAGGAAGATATCATGATCAAGAAGATCATATCAACCGATAAGGAATCATTTGAATGCAAAATACTCAATCCAATTGAGTACTGGCTCTGGAAATTCAGGTACGTCTCATTTCTTGCAGTCATTTTTTGTGCTATTGCATCAGTAGCCCTGTTTGTCATGGGCACTCTGGAGATCATCCATCCGGTGAAGGAAATAATACTGAATATTGCGGGTGTGGCAACAGATCATGCAAGTCTGGAAAATGAAGAGATACTGAAAGGCTTTATCGGTGCACTTGACCTGTACCTGATTGCCGTTTTCTTCCTGATCTTCAGTTTCGGCCTATACGAGCTGATTATTTCAAAGATCGATGTTGCACGTGATGCATGTGATGACGTTGAGCACCCTCTTCTTCAGATTACATCACTGGATGAACTGAAAAGTAAGATCATCAAAGTTATCATCATCATCCTGATGGTTGCATTCTTCAAAAATGTCATTTCAATGAAGATGATTGCAGTCAGTGATGCCCTGCTCCTTGCACTTGCGATACTTGCCTTGTGCATCGGGTCATACTTCCTGACAAAAGAGCATTAATTGGCGTGACTGGTGTGAGAACTCTCACATCTCATTTCTTCTGGATTTGATCAGCCGGATGGTATACAACTGATCGAACCGGGTCCTGATTTTCAGATTTGAGGAGTTCTCCTTCGAACCCAGGATAAATTGTATATCAAAAAGGGGATTAGTAATTATCGCACCAGAGCTCAAAGTGTGCCTGTGCATGTGCACAAACCGGGCATGGATTTGGTGCTTCTGATGCTTCATGGACATATCCACAGTTTCTGCATTTCCACTTGACGGACGTGTTACGCTTGAACACTGTTCCCTGCTCGACCGCTGCAAGGAGTTTGCGGAACCGCTCTTCATGAGATACTTCCACTTTCGCAATGTGACGGAACGTCTCTGCAATTTCCTTAAAGCCTTCCTTTTCTGCGGTTTCTGCAAATCCAGGATAGATAGAGCCCCACTCATGGCTCTCACCATCTGCTGCTGCCTTGAGGTTCTCCGGGGTGGTTTTTATCATACCAGACGGATAGGAGGCGGTAATTTCTGCATCTCCACCGGGCAGAAGCTTAAAGAAGAGCTTTGCATGTTCCTTCTCATTGTCTGCAGTCTCGGTAAAGATTGCAGATATCTGTTCATATCCTTCTTTCTTAGCAACACTTGCAAAGTAGTTGTATCGCATCCGGGCCTGGGATTCCCCTGCAAATGCTGCAAGGAGATTCTTTTCGGTCTGGCTTCCTTTTAACTCCATATTGATCAGCCTCTGCCATAACATGATCTGTTATGTCGTACAGATAATAATCTGCTCTGGGTCAATAAATAGATGACAGATAAAGATATACAGTAGAGGTCATATGACAGCCGATCCATTCTTCCTTGTTATCGCCCCATTTTTTATAATCCTCACCGTATTGGTGATCGTCCTGTTCCTCACGGTTTTCCATTTTTTAAAAAACCTTGATAAATCAGGCGGATATAGCATACTGGTTGAGCAATGGCCAGCCAGCCAGGAACCATCGGGCACAGTTTTTTCCCATCAGAACGTTGGGGTGGGGAAGATCTGGTACAAGAACTGTGTGAAGATGGTGATCTCTCGGGAAGGCCTCTTCATCGCTTTAGGATTTCCATTCAGACTTGGATCCCTCATTCATTCTGAGAGTGGAACGAATGCCCTCATCCCATGGGGATCAGTACAGTTCCGACAAAAAAGCAGTGCATTCTGGACAGAGGTGTATGAATATGAGATTCAAAGTGAGAAGCCGGTTATTCTTACCGTTTCAAAACAGATCGCTCACTCTTTTCCTGAATATTTAAAACCGCCAACATGAGCAGAGGAGAAAGGTCAATTTTTTTTCAGGACAATTTTTTCAAAACGCTTTTTCAGGGCAGGATCTGTGCAGCATTCCTCAATAAATTCAACCACTCCCAGGAGCTTATCATACGATTCCGGTGATAATCCATGTTCCATGATACAGGCATCATGGTCTGCAACGGTTTCATCTACCCCGAGGAGTTCAAGAAGTGTCCGAAGGACGGTGTGAGACTGCCTTGTTCTCTCTGCAATACACCGCCCTTCATCAGTCAGGGTCACTCCCCCGTATGGTTCATAATTTACAAGCCCGGCACCCTGTAATCGCTTAAATCCATCAGTAACGGTGGCAGGTGTGATATGTAATGCCTGGGCGATGTCCCGTGATTTTGCATATCCTTTCTCTTCGGAGATTTCAAAGATCACTTCCAGGAGATCCTCATTTCTTCTCGTAACTTTCTCTTCAGCCATAACCTTAAAAGATGAACGGTAATATTCGTGTGCGAATTTGCAGATAAGAATTATTTTTCATCAACCTTATAACCTTCAGAAAGGTCAGAGGGACATTTTGAGCTCAATCGAGATTACCATGTACTTCAGATGCCAAATGAAACACGGAGATATTACGACAAAAATTCATTCTGTTTCCCTGCTAATTGTCGTGCGATCCGTGCAACATATCTTCCCTGATATCGGGCCCCTGCAAGTTCATTCGCAGAGGGAAACCGCTCACCTGAGCCTCCAGCTATGGTTGAAGC
>CAZEWE010000149.1:0-5792 GCA_964515765.1 uncultured Methanospirillum sp.
CATATCACTTTTTTGAGCCATACATCCATGTACTACCCATGAGCTGGAGTCCGGTAACACTCGAGAACTGGCTGATAAGACAGAAAGGCACGCTTGATGAAGTCAGGGGGCCGGTTGAGGCGATCATCTCGGAGGTCAGATCTCGTGGTGATGCAGCGCTCCTTGATTATGCAGAAAAATTCGATAAAGTCCGGCCTGAAGCAGTCAGACTGAGCGAAGAGGACTGGGATGCAGCATATGATGAGGTATCGCCGGAATTAGCCGAAGCATTATCTGAAGCATATGCACGAATAAGCAGGTTCCACGAACTCCAGCGCCGTGAGGACTTCTGGATAACAGAAACTGAGCCAGGAATCTCCTTGGGGGTAAAGACAACCCCGCTCTCACGGATTGGAATTTATGTTCCGGGGGGGAGAGCAAGTTATCCCTCAACTGCCCTCATGTGTGCCATCCCGGCAAAGGTCGCAGGCGTCGAGGAGGTAATATGCTGTACACCCCCCCCGGTTCATCCGCTAACCCTGGTTGCCTGTGATATCGCAGGAGTTGACGAGGTGTACCTGACCGGAGGAGCACAGGCTGTTGCTGCCATGGCGTATGGTACAGAAAGTATGGCTCCGGTCGAGAAGATCGTCGGTCCCGGAAACCGGTACGTAACCGCAGCAAAAATGATGGTTCGCGATACCGTTGAGATTGACTTCCCGGCAGGTCCGTCGGAGATCGCCATCATCGCCGATGAGGATGCCAGGCCGGACTTTATCGCTGCTGACATCCTTGCCCAGTCAGAACATGACCCGCTTGCAGCGTCCATGCTGATAACCCCGAGTGTACAACTTGCTGAAGAGGTAGGGAAATGGATTACCCGGCTGACTGCAGAGGCAGATCGGAGAGAGATCATAACACAGTCTCTGGAGCGTTCAGGATATCTTATCGTAGAAGACCTGGATGATGCAGTCCGGGCGTCAAACAGGATAGCTCCCGAACACCTTGCAATACAGGTCAGAGATCCCCTCTCCCTGCTTGGGAAGATCAAAAATGCAGGATCGATATTTATCGGCCCGTATGCAGCAGTTGCCTGCGGTGATTATGCATCCGGAACAAACCACGTATTACCAACCGCTGGCAACGCCCGGTACTATTCTGGTCTGAATGTTGCCCATTTCACCAAGACCTCCACGATCCAGATGATTGACCGTGAGGGTCTTGAGATGATTGGGGATATTGTAGAGACGATTGCAGAGGCTGAAGGTCTGTCAGCTCATGCAGATTCGGTCAGAATCAGGCGTTCATCCCCCAGATAAGATGAACCACCACTTTTTTAGTCCCGTTGAATTTCAGGTCAGCTACGTATTCGAACTCTGAAGAGTGTTACCAGCATAGAAAGCGTATCAGAAAGACGGAGCCTGGAGTCCTGGGTATCATTCCAGATGACCGGGACTTCGATGAGCGTGTATCCCTTTCTTGAAAGATGCCAGAGGAGTTCCACATCAAATTCAAATCCTGTTGAGCGGAGATCAGGAAGAACTGCATCAATTGCCTCTTTTTTAAAAATTTTCGCACCACACTGGGTGTCATAAAAGGGTAGTCCAAACAAAAGCCGGATGAGTCCATTGAATATCCTGCTCTGAATACGCCTGCACAGGGGTTGTTTTCTCTGAAGCACCTGGCCGGGTAGGTGCCTGGAACCGATGACCCCGTCATGATCTCCTATAAGACGGAAGAGACGGACAAGCTCTGATACCTTCGTCGAATTATCTGCATCCATAAACCCGACAAGAGGCGCCGATGCTACAGCAAAGCCCGCCTTCACACCTCCGCCTTTTCCAAGCCGGTGAGGGAAGGTCAGACACCGTATTGTGAGATCCGGATGATTCTCTTTATAATCCTGCACAATCACAGCAGTATCATCAGTACCATCACAGACAAATATGAATTCAAGGTCAGGGTCTGATAACTCTGACAGAAGCGGCCTGATACGAGTTGATTCATTATAAGCAGGGATTACAATGCTGGCGGATGGATAATTCATAGTGCTGGAGAATGAATAGATCGAACGCTTACAGGTTCACCTGAAATACTCATATGCATTCCCCATTTTTATCGTCAATCTCTTGCACCTGTACCATGAATATGTACGTATGAGTTATCTGAATGAGATAAAAAATCGGGGCCGTGAAGCAAACCCCTTCTTCTGTCTCATGGGTATCGATCCTGAATCGTATGGAGATGGAAAAGCCCTACTGAGCATGATGGTCCGGGATGACATGAAGAACGGCGAGGGATGGCTCCAGGGAGGGATGTATACCGCTCTTGGTGACGAGGCAATCGCCCTTGCAATTTATACCCTGCTTTCAGAAGGAGAGACAATTGCAACCGTCTCCTGCACGACTCATTTTATCAGGGGGGTTCGGGAAGGCACCATCTTTGCTGATGGCACCGTGGTCAGAAAAGGCAGATCAATGATATATGCCGAAGCGACAATAACCGATGCGAAAGAGAGAAACCTTCTCGCCCGATGCACTGCTTCTTTTATAGTACGGCAGCCCGCCGGCACAGGATAAAAGAGGGATAAGAGTTAACCTTTCTGCAGGTTTTTGGAGGAGTCACGTGAAGTATATTTTTGTTACCGGGGGTGTTATGAGTGGGCTTGGAAAAGGCATTACCGCAGCATCCGTCGGCCGGCTTTTAAAAAACCGGGGATACCAGGTTACTGCAGTAAAAATTGATCCTTACCTGAACATTGATGCGGGGACTATGAACCCTGCCCAGCATGGAGAAGTTTTTGTTCTGCATGACGGTGGTGAGGTTGACCTGGACCTTGGGAATTATGAGCGTTTCTTAGATATTGAACTCAACTCCTCCCATAATATTACGACTGGAAAAGTGTACCGGATGGTCATCGACAAAGAGCGCCGTGGTGACTACCTGGGGCAGACAGTTCAGATAATTCCGCATATCACTGACCAGATCAAGGATTGTATCAGATCTGCTGCAGAAGAGCATGTCTTTGATGGTAAACCGGCTGATATCTGTATCGTTGAGGTTGGCGGAACAGTCGGTGACATTGAAAGCATGCCGTTCCTCGAAGCAGTCAGGCAGATGAGAAGTGATATTGCCACATCTGACAGGGCTCTTGTCCATGTCACCCTCATGCCATCGGATTCTATGGGAGACCTGAAGACAAAACCGACCCAGCACTCGATAAAGGCGCTTCGGGAGCTTGGAATATTCACCGACATCATAGTTGGACGGAGCGAGAGACCGTTAAACTCCCATACTAAGAAAAAACTCTCATCACTCTGTGACATTCCCCAGAACGGGATCATCAGTGCTGCAACTGCTCCGGATATATACCAGGTACCGATGGAACTGGAAAAGGAGGGTATGGCCGATGTCCTGTGTCAGCTTCTCCAGTTGGGGAAGGATGGTGCTGACCCAGAGTGGTACCGGATCGTCACCCGTGAATATACCCACCGGATAACCATCGGTATCGTCAGTAAGTACGGTAAGGAAGATGTCTACCTGTCCATAAAAGAAGCACTCAAGCATGCGGGAAGGAAATTATCCACCGAAGTGACGATCAAATGGCTTGATGCAGAGCGTGTGGAGCCTGCTGACCTTCGGGAATGTGACGGGGTTCTGATACCCGGAGGATTTGGTGTCAGGGGCATTGAAGGGAAGATAAATGCAATCCGCTTATGCAGGGAAGAAAAAATTCCGCTCCTTGGTCTGTGTCTTGGGTTCCAGCTTTCAGTCGTTGAGTACGCAAGACATGTCCTGGGTATCGCCAATGCCTGCAGCAGTGAGTGCGGAGACGGCACGGCAGTCATTACCATCCTGCCTGAACAGGAAGGTGTTGAAAACCTTGGCGGGACCATGCGACTTGGTGACTGCCCGGTTGAGATTAAACCCGGCACAACTGCATACAGACTGTACAGGCAACAGGAGATCATCGAACGTCACCGGCACCGGTATGAGGTCGATCCGGCATATATCAGCCAGCTGGAAGATGCGGGGCTTATCTTTTCAGGGAGAAACAAGGATCGGATGGAGATAGCAGAGATTGAAGATCATCCCTTCTTCTTTGCAACCCAGTTCCATCCGGAGTTCAGGTCCCGCCCAACCAGGCCATCACCGCCGTTCCTGGGTTTTGTTGAGGCGTGTCTGAAGAACAGGGGGAAAGGAGAATAATGGTAAACACAGAGAAATTCATTACGGAGGCCATTCGCCGGATTCAGGAAGAATCAAAAGGTGAAAAGGTCGTTATTGCATTGTCAGGAGGAGTGGACAGTTCTGTCTGTGCAGAACTTGCATCGCGGGCGATTGGAGATCGGCTGATCCCGATTTACGTGGATACCGGTCTCATGCGAAAAGGAGAGACAACCCGGATATCAGAGATTTTCGGTCATCTTGGCCTGAAGGTTGTGAACGCTGCGGATGAGTTTCTGGATGCTCTTGAAGGAGAGAGTGATCCTGAAAAGAAGAGAAAGATCGTCGGGGAGCGGTTCATTCGGGTCTTTGAACGGGAGGCCACCGCAACCGGAGCAGAGTATCTCCTGCAGGGAACCATCTATCCGGACTGTATTGAGAGTGAAGGGGGCATAAAAAGCCACCACAATGTTGGCGGGCTGCCACTGACCATGCAATTCAGGGGAGTAATCGAACCACTCCGGGAACTCTATAAGGATGAGGTCAGGGAGGTTGCAGAAGCACTCGGCCTTCCACGGGAGATTGCCCACCGGATGCCATTCCCCGGCCCCGGCCTGTCAGTCAGGGTTGTCGGAAAGGTAACGAGGGAAGCCATCGATGTGGTCAGGGAAGCAAATGCCATCATCGAGGAGGTTCTGGTTGAGAAATACCGGCCATGGCAATGTCTTGGTGCCCTTGTGGGACTTGGAACCGGAGTGAAAGGGGATAACCGACTCCATGGGTGGATTGTTGCAGTACGGGCGGTTAACTCACGCGACGGCATGACCGCAGACCCGATTGAGGTATCATTTCCGGATCTTCAGGAGATTGAATCCAGGATTACCTCTTCAATTCCAAGTGTGGCCCGGGTAGTCTATGATGTCACTCCCAAACCCCCCGCAACGATAGAATACGAATAACCGATTATGTGTTGATACTATGAAATACGAAGATAATTATCGCGAACTTGAATCATCATATTATATGCCTGCATTCAGCCGGGACATGATGCTGGTGAAGGGATCAGGCTGCACCGTCACTGATGCAGATGGAAAAACATATCTTGACTTTGTTGCAGGAATCGCAGTCTGCAGCACCGGACACTGCCATCCGAAGGTTGTTCAGGCAATCCAGGAACAGGCTGCGGAGCTCATTCACTGTTCAAACCTGTACTATGTTCCCCACCAGGGAGCCCTTGCAAAACGGCTGGTTGAATGTTCAGGATTGAAAAAGGCATTCTTCTCCAACTCCGGAGCAGAGGCGAATGAAGCGGCGATCAAACTGGCACGGGTCAGAACCGGAAAGACAGAGTTCATCGCCTGTGAGGACGGGTTTCACGGACGGACCATGGCATCACTGGCCTGCACCCACAAACCCGCTATCAGGGAGCCATTCCTGCCATTAAATCCCTGCTGTACCTTTGTTCCCTATGGAGATGCAGATGTCATCAGGAGGGCAATTACCAAAGATACCGCTGCAGTGATGGTTGAACCAATCCAGGGAGAAGCAGGAATTATCATCCCGCCCGAGGGCTACCTTCGGGAAGTCCGGGAGATCTGTGATGAAAAGGATGTCCTCCTGATCCTTGATGAAGTGCAGACCGGTAT
>CAZEWE010000150.1:0-5785 GCA_964515765.1 uncultured Methanospirillum sp.
GATAGTGAGTAGTTACCGATCCACAACACGTGAAAAGGGAATGGTACCTGCACCAATCTCGGTCTTCAGTTTATATCCTGCTTCCACGGCACAGCCTATCGAATTCATACCCGAATATGATACCAGTGAGATCCGGTGAGGATCGGTAAGCAGATTGAATATTCTCCCCTTCCCCATCATAAGTGGAAATCGAAATCCGGACTCCTGCATCTCATGTATCAGGGCATGTCCGCGCTCTTCGGCAGCACCAGGAATCTGTCTGACATTCGCCAGCAATAATCCAGAACCGGTATTGACATATTGATTGATGGAAGTCAGCCCTGCTCCGATAAAAAGCTGCAGAGAATCAACCGTTGAACCCTGGTACCCGATGATATTCATAAACCGGACAGGTTTTTTATTTTCAATCTGAATTGTTCCACCATAGGCAACCTTTACCGGGATGCCATTATGCTGGAAAACCCCGTCCATGGTAATACTGCAGACCGTAAGAATACCCGTATGGCCGGGGGGTATACGCGGATCCCGGTCAATGACCGAATATCCAGAAAAGAAACTACATCCCGCATCCCTGACCTTGTCAAACATCTGCGAGACTGGTTCAAATATTTCATCAGGGACTATCGTGAGGTTATATGCCACATCCCCGGTAGAAGTCTCCGGATCAAAGGTACTCCTGAAAGCAAGCCGTTCAAGTTTCGATATAACAAACCCGATCCGGTCGTCAACAAGAGCCCGATCCGTCTCCATGATCCCGGACGGGGTGAGAATCCTCCCCTGATTCCCAACCTTTTCAGTAAAACCCCGGGTATCAAGATACCTGAGATAATACTGAACCGCCCGGTCTGTCATCACATATCCACGCTCTGCCAGCATTTCAGACAGACGTTTGGCCCCCATCGGCTCCTGATGTTCCTTAAGGATGCGAAGAATTTCGATGTATTTGTGTTCGGTCTTTATCATCGTGCTGTTACCACCCCATGACTATCCTGATACCTGCCCGAATATCCGGCAGTAGGTACGTCTACCTGTTGAAAGACCATCTGCACTATTCTGTCACCCTCCTGTACAGATACATCTTCTGTTCCGCAATTATACAGACATAACGTGAGATGACCACGAAAACCTGGATCAACAAACCCCCCGCTGATAAAAATTCCGCGCCGTGCAAATGAAGAACGGCACCGGAGAGTCGCTGCAATGTCAACAGGAAGTTCAACCCATTCCTTACTGGCAAGAAGCGTCATCATATTCCTTCGGATGACAGAAGGTTCTGATGCACGGAGGTCATACGAGGCAGGTTGCTGACTCTCTTCAGCATAGGGCTTCAGAATAATGCCTCCTTCTTCACCAGATAACCGGAGACGGGCACGGATTGACTGCGATGACAGAATCATATCCTTAGGTGGGAGAATAAAGATTATCAGCCTATGGATTGTAATTCTGAGGGGATCCATAGGGTAGCGGATATCCTACCGGGCTTCGGACCCGGAGACGTGGGTTCGATTCCCACTGGATCCGTCTCTTTTACAACGACTTTCTTCTGTTGCTGTGGCTCTTTCTGCGAGGTCGTTGCCGTTTTGAAAGGATCACAAAGAGGCCTGCACCAACGATAAGAAGGATTAGTGCAGCTGCCACAGGAATTATCGGAAAGGGTGCTGATGTATTACTGCTAACCGTGGCCGGATTATGAAGCACTATGGTGTTCGGATTGGTCTTTGTATTCGCAGCAGTTGAATTGGGATAAAATCCACCTTTCTCAGCTTTTATGCGATACATTTTCCCTTCGATTGCAGGGAGCGGACACGTTCCATTCAGATCCGTCTCACACGAGTTCAGGGTTTCCTGGGCATCGCCCAGAAGGAATACAGACACATTCCGTAAGGGAGCCCCATATGCATCACTGGCTATCACCTCAAGGTCTATGAACTCACTTTCAAGCACAATGATGAGTTCACCGGTCTCTTTCCCCGGAGTGAAGGTCAGGGTATTTCTCTTATAGCCATCCCGGTCCACGATGAACTCATACGGTCTGATCTCAAGTGAGGGAACCATCAACCGTCCAAATTCATTGGTATCACCAATCATGACACCATCCATTTTTACAGATGCATTAGACAGAGGTTTTTGATCTTTGTTGTATACCGAAACAAAAACCGTGGATTTCGCTTTTACCAGGGGAAAGTCAACCACCTGATCCTCAAAAGAGATAGTTCTGGTAACATGTGACGGTTCATACCCGTCTGCGGAAATATCGAAAACATGTTCAATACTCCGGCTTATGTTTGAGATGAGGATACCCCGATCATTTGTAGTTCCGATTTTCATCCCATCGCTCTCTACATGAGCAGATTGAATCGGGTATGAACTCGCAGAATCCAGAACACGAATAGAGATCCGATCGTTTCGAACAAGCGAATACTGAACGGTTGTTGAATCACCCCCGGTTACAACCGTATCATGAGTTGCCTGAAAATTCGGAGCATTAATCTCAAGGCTGTATACCTGATCAGCCCGCAGACCAAGATCTGCCTTCCCTTCAAAACTGGATCGGGCTTCGTGCCTGATCCCATCCTCGCTGGTTACGACGATATACGCATCCTGCACAGGAATGAGTGTATCTGCATCAAATACTTCCACGTGCAGAGTGCTGTTTCGAACCAGAAGCGGAACCAGGATAGCCGTATCATTCTCTGCAGGAGATCCGGTCCACTCAGTATAACCTCCCTTTGCAACCCGGATATTTGGCAGATACCCTTCAAAACTGAGGTTGAATGCACCGTTGACATCCGTCTTACCTGCAATTTTTCCGTCTGCATAGATAATCGCTTCAGGTATCAGCACAGTTCTGTCAGACTGCTCAAATACGATGACCATCACCGAAGAGCCGGAGGCAAGGCACAGTGACAGGACCAGACATATACTGACGATACATACAGCGGAAAAATGCATACCTGATATAGTGTGTTGGTGGTTCTATAACAAAAGGATACGGGATAACCCGTTATTCCATATTACGGGATCTCCCTGGAACCCACTCCCTGACGTTGGGGACACGGTCAATAAGCATGCCCTCAACCATAACGGGTCTGAGCCTTCTTGCTTCTTCTATCGCTTTTTCAAGCCGCCACTTTCGGTCTGCGTAGATCGTAAAGATTGGATCGCCCTTGGAAAGACTGGTACCATGTTTTGCATGAAGATAGAGCCCGGCTCCATGATCTGCAGGCGCACCAGCGGTTCGTGCAATCGTAATCAGGGAATGATTATTCAGATCAATGACATACCCATTGCTATCTGCACGAACCGTGTAGAAATGCTCACCCACGGTTATGCTCTCAGAGGTAATATCCGATTTTCCGCCCTGAACTGCTATGATCTCCAGGAATTTTTTGAGCGCCTTTCCTGATCGCAGTATCTCATGGGCCAGATTTGCTCCTTCACCACGGTTTGCCTTTCCTGCAAGTTCGAGCGCAATACCAGCGATCACGCAGCTCTTCTGAATAAGTGACCGGGGAGAATCACTTCCTTCCATAACACTGAGTGCCTCCTTAATCTCCAGCTTCGGCCCAATCGCCCGGCCAACCGGGGCATCACCATAGGTCAGGGCACATTCAACCCGCATATTGAGCCGTTCACCAAGGTCAATAAACTGCCGTGCGAGTTTTCTCCCTTCCTCATTGGTATGCACTTTACAATATTTCCCGACCGGAATGTCGATTGCAACAACATCTGCACCGACGGCAAATTTTTTTGCCATTACGCTTGCAATCATCTGTCCAATCTGGTCAATCTTAAACGGGTACTCCTGAATGATGATCTTATCATCGGCAGGTGCAATGTTTGTGGCTCCTCCCCAGACGATCACTCCTCCGGTCTTTATGGTCATCTCCTGGACTTCGGATGCACTGAACTCTACCGGAGCCAGAACCTCCATAAGGTCCGCGGTCCCCCCTGCTCCGGTAATTGCCCGTGAACTGGTCTTCGGAATTAAAAGCCCGCTCGCCGCAATAATGGGGACGACAATCAGTGAGATCTTATTACCCGGAACGCCACCGATTGAATGTTTATCAACAATCGGCCCTGCATGGAACGAGAGCTGATCCCCTGTTTCAACCATGGCACGGGTAAGTGACTCAATCTCATCCATGTCCAGTTGATTAATATAGGAACTTACAACAAACGCGGTAATTTCACTTGGAGAAAGAGTATCCTGAACAATATCGGTAACAATGGCCCTGATATCTTCACGGGTAAGTTTCTCCCCTTCCATCTTCTTTTTTATATAATCAAGAGAAACCGGACGATCAGCGACCCTGACTTCAACAACCTCATTTTCGGTCAGTGACAGCTGCTCATTGGTATGATGGTACACGCCAATACGACCCTGGTCGATAAGAGTAGCAGTTGTCTCCACATAATCTGCAGTCACCTTTCCGGTAACCGGAGAAGAAACAACAATTCGGTCACCCGCAAGCACCCCGAGTGATTTCGCATCATTATGATGTAAGAGAATTCCCCGTGCAGCAATATCCACCAGTCGGACGGTAAGTCTCATACCCGGTATATACAGCCTAATCCTATTTATGGCCGTATGGTTTGGATTAGAACAGAATTGATTAAAAAAAGATTTTTAGTTAGGTTTAGTTCCGGCGCATTACAAGGAATGCGACTGCACCAAGACCTGCAAGAGCAACCAGTGCACCAAATCCTGGGGACTGCTGGGTCGGCTCAGGGGTTGGTGGAACGGTGGTTGGTTCAGGGGTTGGTGGAACGGTGGTTGGCTCCGGAGTCGGGGTTTCATTGACTACCGGTGCTTCGGTTGGTGCAACAGTTGGTGCAATAGTCGGGATTGCTCCAGCCTCAACAACGTTGAAGAGTGCAGTCTCGACGGTGTCGGTGGTAACACCAGCAACACGGACAATGTACTCGTCCGGCTTGAAGGTGCTTGCATCAACATTGAATGCCCACTTGTTCAGACCGTCAGTGCCCTGCTGGACCTTGACAGTTCCGGTTGCACCGCTGAACTCACCACTCTGTGACTTGTCGGTCGGCTTGAATGAGGATGAAGTTACCTCGACAAGCAGGTCGTTGTCGTCATACATGAGGTTGGTGGTTCCGGCGATCTCGAATTTGGATCCTACAGCCTGCTCACCGATCGGGTTGATGGTGATCTTGGGCTCCTCTACGAGGAACTGCATCTTGGTGTAGGTATCGTCAACCATTGGGGAGTTGATTGCCTGGATAAGTGCTTCTGCAGCATCAGTTCCCTGAAGTGCTCCGGATCCGCCAAGCTTGAATACCTGGGAGTTCCGGGTCGGGTAGGAACCATAGACGTACTGTGGCTCGAGCGGGTTGTCTGGATAGACATCAAACTCGTTGTTGTACATCGGGTGCTGGATTACGACGAAGTACTGTCCTGCATAGAGGGATGAGGTTGTTGCGCTCTTGATCTCGTGTTCGAATGACATGTCATCGTTCACGGATTCAGTTGCGTAGAGTGCCTTGTTCTTTCCAAGAATCCAGATTGCGACACCCTTGGACGGGTCGCCTTCTGCAGTACCACGGAGGTACATCTTGTCACCCTTTGCAACAACACTTGCAGATGCAGTTGCCTGGATGTATGGCTTCTTGATAACGAGTGAAACAGTGTCGTACTGTGCGTCGCTCAGGTGATCCTTGTCACGTGGAGCGCTGACAGCATATACGGTGTAGGTTCCTGCATCAATCTCGAGGTTGGCGGTCTGCCACTTGAACTCGTAGGTGTCGTCATCCTGAACGTCAGCCT
>CAZEWE010000151.1:0-5783 GCA_964515765.1 uncultured Methanospirillum sp.
ATCCTGACCGGCGTTCGGTCGCCACAAATATATGGTAGGAATGAAAAAAATAACCCGAAATTTCAGAGACACTTTGAGATTGATTTTCTGAAGTGATATACATGGAAATCCCCAAACTTGACATCAATTTAAACGAGGAACTCTTCCGCAAATACATGCGTATCCTCAAACTGGCCCGCTTTCCAACACGGGATGAGTATACAAAAATAGCACTCGTCGCTGCGGCAGGTGTCGTACTGATAGGAATTATCGGATTTATCATCTACGAACTCTTCCTCATGCTTCCCGCCTGATACCCATGGAGAATGAACACCGTCTTACCCGCATTTTTGCGGTAAAGACCACAAACCGGGCAGAACGGTCGGTCGCAGACAATATCGACAAGGCGGTGCGGGACGCGGATAATGATATCCGGGTTATGTCAGTTATTGTCCCTGACGAACTGAAAGGATATGTTCTGGTAGAGACCGATGAACCGATTGCCAGGGTTCAGGAACTGATGGAACATGTTCCCAGTGCGCGCACTGTCCTTCCGGGCGTTACCACCCTGGAAGAAGTCGGTCACTACCTGATACCAAAACCGGCAGTCAGTGGCATTGACGAAGGGACAATTGTTGAGCTCATCAACGGTCCGTTCAAGGGAGAAAAAGCGGTAGTCAAGCGTGTAGACGCTTCGAAAGAAGAGATTACCGTTGAACTGTACGAAAGTGTTCTGCCAATTCCAATCACGGTTCGGGGTGACCATGTCAGGGTCATCGACCGTGGTGAGGACGACTCATAAGGCAGCTCCGGCACCTGCCGGGACATATTCTTTTTTATCTATCCTTCCAACCTTAATGAACCCAGATGGACATAACTGTCCTGACTGGTGATACACAATGGCAGAAGTAGTCGAGGTACTAGTACCCGGTGGCAAAGCCACTGCTGGCCCGCCACTCGGTCCGGCACTGGGTCCCCTTGGTATCAACGTCAAAGCTGTTGTTGATGAGATTAACAAAAAGACCGCATCCTTCAACGGTATGCAGGTTCCTGTCCGTGTAGAGGTGGATGATAAGAAGAACTTCACCATCTCGGTCGGTATTCCGCCCACGACAGCACTCATCATGAAAGAAGCAGGCGTTGAAAAAGGCTCTGGAGAGCCGAACACCAATATCGTCGGGGACGTGCCACTTGAGGCTGCTGTCACGATTGCCAAAATGAAACTTGATGACATGCTTTCCTATGACCTCAAGAATGCGGTCAAGGAAGTAGTCGGTACGTGCGTATCGCTTGGCATCACGGTTTCTGGCAAAACGCCCAAAGATATGCTCAAAGAGATAGATTCGGGCACTCATGACGCAGTTCTCGTGGGATAGAATCGATAAGTAACCATAGAAGATCGTGGCATTTCGCACGGTCGCATCACTATGGAGGAACCTGATGGTAGAGAAAAGCGTCCTAATTGACGCATTGAAAAAGGCAAAAGAACAGGCGCCTGAACGGAAATTCACCGAGAGTGTCGATATGACCATTAACCTGAAAAATATCGACATGTCTCAGCCGAAAAACCGTATTGATGAGACCATCCTCCTTCCCCACGGGAATGGACGGGTAGTCAAGATTGCCGTTCTTGGTTCTGGTGACATTGTCACTCAGGCACGAGAATCCGGCGTTGAACTCATCATGGGACAGGAAGAAATCGAACGCCTTGGAGGTGCCCCTCGTGAAGCACGTAAAGTTGCAACCGAGCATCAGTTTTTCCTTGCAGAAACGCAGGTAATGAGTCTTGTCGGAAGATGGCTGGGTCCAAGACTTGGTCCCCGTGGCAGAATGCCGCAGCCGATCCCCGCCGGTACGGATATCCGTCCGATCGTGGAGCGTCTTCGGAAATCTGTCAAAGTCAGAACCAAGGACAAGATGTCATTCTCACTCAAGGTAGGAACTACTGCCATGGGTGAAGAGGAAGTTGCAGACAATATCGATGCAATCCTCAAGCGTATTCTCTCAAAACTTGAGATGGGTGACTTCCAGGTCAGATCGGTCTATATTAAGACAACGATGGGGCCGTCTGTGAAGGTGGAGATATAATGGCATTGTATACCTCACATCTGCCCCAGTGGAAGAAGGATGAGATATCCAATATCAAGCGTCTTTCCGGCGAATACAAGCTGGTAGGACTGGTTGATATGTACGGTATCCCAGCCAAACAGGTGCAGGATATCAGAAGAAATCTTCGCGGCAAAGCCGAGCTGATTATGACCCGTAACACGCTCATCGAACATGCGTTTGGTGAGCTTGAGGGAACCATATCAGAGTTATCTTCACACTTATCCGGACATTCTGCTCTCATCTTTACCAATGAGAATCCTTTCAAGCTCTACAGCATGCTTGAAAAGACGAAGACAAAGATGGCAGCACGTCCAGGAGAGACTGCACCGGAAGATATCGTCGTCTCAAAGGGACCGACCAGTTTTCGTCCAGGTCCAATCGTCGGTGAGCTTCAGCAGGCCGGCATTCCTGCAGCAATTGAGGCAGGAAAAGTTACCATTCGTGAAACAAAAACTGTGGTAAAAGCCGGTCAGGAGATCAACAAAAAACTTGCAGATGCACTTGCCAAGCTGGATGTAAAACCGATGGATGTCGGTCTTCTCCTGCAGGCAGCTTTCTACGAAGGAAGTATCTACGAGTCTGATGTCCTGGCAATCGACGAGACTGCATTCTACAACAGCATCATCACCGCTGCAACCCATGCCTTCAATCTGTCAGTCAATGCTGCATATCCAACCAAGGATACCGCATCTGCACTGCTTACCAAGGCTGTCCGTGATGCACGCGGAGTTGGTGTCGAGGCTGCAGTCACCAGTAGTGACATAATCGACGCCATTCTTGGAAAGGCACAGGCTCAGGCCATGGCCCTCCAGAATGTTGTCGGATAATCAATATGCAAACAATACGAGCAATCGGAAAAATATTTAGGTGAATTAACATGGAGTATGTATACGCTGCACTCCTCCTGTTCAAAGCAGGAAAGGAGATCAACGAATCCTCTGTTCAGGCAGTACTTTCTGCCGCTGGTATCGCTGTCAACGAATCACGTGTCAAGGCACTTGTCGCATCCCTTGATGGTGTTGACATTGAGGACGCAATCAGCAAGGCAGCAGCAGCACCGGTCGCTGTTGCAGCAGCTCCTGTTGCAGGCGCAGCTCCGGCAGCCGCAGCAGCAGAAGAAGCACCTGCTGAAGACAAGAAGGCAGAAGAAGAGAGCGGAATGGCAGGGCTCGGTGCCCTGTTCGGCTAAACTCTTTTCTTTTTTCTCTTCGACAAAGTCTCTATTCGTTCTTGGTTTCTTACTTCCTCAAAGATGAGGGACCTATTCTAAAAAATCAGGGGTTGAGAGCCGTTGCATTATACGGCGGGTTCATCTCATCATATAAAACACCAAGTCTTTTCAGAACCGTCGGTGTGATATCTTTCTGATCTCCGGTCAGGTTATATCCGGGTTCATTAGTCACCATCCAAAGGGATATCTGTCCGGTATGATCTTTGGGACCGGTATTGAATCCATGATCGGTTGTGACATACAGGACGGTCTTATCTGATATCCCCAGATCATCTAATGCCTGAAAAATCATTCCGGTCGCTTCGTCTATCTCCCGGATAGCGGCAATCTGCTCAGGAGATCCTGCCCCATAGGCATATCCTGCATCTGCCGCATCCCTGAAGTGAGCGAAGACAAAAAAGCGTCCCAGAGATCCGAAGTGGTAGACTGATTCAGATGCGACTGACCCGACAAGACCTGCATCACTGTTCCGGTCATAATAGTAATCAACCACTTTGCCTGCGTGATAAAACGGGAGACCTTTCAGCGTCCCAAGACTTCTCTCCTGTGAGGCCACGATAGCAGTACTGATGTTATCTGATCCCAGACTATCTTCAAGCCGCTCAAAAACCGTCATCCCATGCGGAATCTCGCTATATCGCATACTTTTAAAGACTCCGGTCTGTTCCGGAGAATAACCGGTCAGAATCTGGGCGTGACCTGCCATGGTATCCGGATAGTGATCAGTTATTGAGATATTGATAAAACTACCCGTTTTTAAAAGAGAGGAGAGATGAGGCAGGGAATCGGTTTCAAGAAGGTTTTGCAGCGTATCTTTTGAAATCCCATCCCATGAGATCAGGACTATGCCTTGTGGATCTGATGGTACTGCACAGACGGTTCCAAAAATGATACCAAGCAGCAGAATAAGAATGCATACGTGTTTTTTCATGGTATTAAACAATTGTTCTGCCATATCAGAACAGACTCCTTCCATACCGCTGGCCGATTTTCATAAAATATGACTGATGATACTCCTCCGCCGGCCAGAAGGTCTCTACAGGTACGACTTCTGTTGCAATTGCGGCATGAAAACGACCGGACTGGTTCATTTCTGCAATAAACTTATCTGCCTCCTCTTTTTGTTCAGGAGTTGCATAAAAGATGGCCGAGCGGTACTGGCTGCCGATGTCCGGGCCCTGCCTGTTTACTTCGGTTGGATTATGCAGGGCGAAGAAAATTTCCAGAAGTTTCCGATAGGAGATTGCCGCATCATCATATTCAACAGCGATTGTTTCCGCATGGCCGGTTGTGTCTGAACAGACATCCTGGTAGGTGGGTTCTTGTGTATGTCCTCCCATGTACCCGACTTTGGTATTGATTACTCCGGGCACTTTCTGAAATCCTGCTTCAATGCCCCAGAAACATCCACCAGCAAAAAAGGCAATTCCCATGTATCGATCTTGGTCTGAATCCTATATAGTGGGATGGGTAGAGAAAACTATAAGGTTTTAAGGAAATTGTTCCTTATGAAAAATTCTGTGATCGGACTTGTCTGCCTGCTTGTGGGTGTGCTCTGCACCTGTCAGGTACATGCAGATCTGAAGACAATAGGGCCCGGAGGGACAGTTTTTCTCGGTGAAGAAGGACTTGACATATCTGCAACCGGTGTTATGGACGGCGGGCAGATTGGATGGTGGGCTCCGGGGAGCAGCAGGAGTTCTGACCCGACCGAATTGATGACGGTATCATCTCCTGAATCATTTTATGTCTCACCGTCAGCCTTTTCCGGAAAAGAAGGACTCTGGTATTCCTGGCCTGAAGGCAGCCCCATATTCCAGGTAAAAAGGCCCCAGGTCTCAGTCAGAGCGTATGATGAGACTGCAGATTTTGATGCAACCGGAAAGTGGGTCCCCCGTGGTGATGCAGTATCATTTCGGATATCATCAAATGTCTATGAGGCAAATTCCCGTGGAGGACCGGACGGGCAGGTAGATATTGTACTCACCAGTCCTGAAGGTGCAAAATACTCTTCCGTGTCCGGCCCGTCTGGATCATTCAGCCTTTCCGGGATTCCGCTTACTTCGTCTCTGACCTCAACCGGACCGGTCTGGAGTACCGGGGGAGTGACGGTCGGGACCTGGAAAGTCCAGGCAGAGCTCTCAATGAACCGGATTAAAGATAATATGCCGGAAACAGGGGCTGGAGTATCTGCTCCTGTGGATATTCTTATTCAGAATGTCAATCCCCTGATTAAATCACCGGTAGCGATAGAGATTGGAACCCCGGAACCGGATAGAACTCCAATAGTCACACAAACAACAGTGCCCGCATATTCAGCCCCGGTTACAAAACCTCCAACACCAGTCCAGACTATGCAGACACTGATGCAAACACCTGTACCAACATCCACACCTGTTCCGACTCCAACCTACACACTGGTCCAAACCATGGAACCAACACCGGTGAAAACACCTGAATCAAC
>CAZEWE010000152.1:0-5749 GCA_964515765.1 uncultured Methanospirillum sp.
ATGCATATCGGAGAGCGGATAAAACATGGAAGAATGAGGGCAGGACTCAGCCTGAGGGCTCTGGCTGAAAAGATTGGAATAACTGCCCCGGCACTTGGTAATTATGAGAATGGAATTACTACTCCAGACTCATCCCGGCTGATTTCTATAGCCGAGGCACTGAATATCCCGATTGAATATTTTTTCAGACAAGAGCCAATAATTTTGCTCACTCCACTCGCATACCGGAAGAAGTCACGCTTTGGGATCAAGAAAGAGAAACAGGTTATCGAAGAGACCCGTGACTGGCTTGAACGGTTTTGTGCGATCGAAGATATCCTTGGTGAGCAAGGAAAGCCCGATCTCCCTGAACCTGTAATCCTTTCCTCGCCAGACGAGATAGAGCAGATTGCAGCGAACCTTCGAAATAGATGGAATCTTGGTGTTGAACCGATTCAGAGCCTCATGGATATCATGGAACAACATGGGATCAAGGTCTGTCTCATTGAAGGACCGAAGTCATTTGACGGGATGATCATCATGGTGAATGAAGAACTTCCGGTGATTGTCATTAACCGAGCCATGAGAGGAGATCGACAAAGACTCACTCTTGCTCATGAACTTGGTCATCTTGTCTGCTCAATCCCTGATGACTGGTTTGATGATACTTTGTTTCATCGGTTTGCCGGGGCTTTTCTATTCCCGGATGAACGGGTGAAGGCAGAGTTTGGGGGTGGCAGAAAGAAGATCAGTATTGAAGAACTTTGTATTCTGAAACACCGGTATGGCATCTCCATGATGGCAATATTGTACCGGGCATACCATCTTGGCCTTATATCTGCATCATGCTTAAAAAGTATGCAGATTCTGTTCAGAAAAAACGGATGGCATGAACGCGAGCCGATGAGACCATATCCTCCGGAAATGCCGACTTACATGAATCAACTCATCATGCGGGCATATTCTGAAGGAATGATCACCCGAACGCGGGCAAATGAATTGTATGGCGGTGACATATCAACGATCTGTGGCTGTGAATCTTGTTCATGAGCGGAGAGATCCTCCATCTCCTTGATTCGAGCGTCTTGTTCACCCTGCAAGACGGAGGTCTGGTATCATCTCTCTGGGATCTGCATATTTCTCTAGGGACCGTGGATCTGATTCTGGCAGAATGGAAGAGTGTTCTCCCTCATCATCTGATTTCTGCTGGTCTGCAGGTAAAACCTCTGACTGGACCCCAAATTGCAGAATTATTTCATCTGGCACCAACATATAAGCGAATCAGCCCGGCTGATCTCTCTTTGTATGTGTATGCCCTTCATCATCCGGATTGTATGATTATTACCGGTGATAGAAGGTTACGCAGCCTGTGTGCTGACCATAACATACCTGTTCACGGGGTGCTCTGGCTTATGGACATGATGGATGAGAGGGGAGTGGTTTCAGAATCTTATCTTGCTGATGCCCTCGAAGAGATGATCACGAAAGGGAATTTCCTTCCAGAAGGAGATTGTGATGAGAGACTTATGAGATGGAGAGAGCCATAAGAGTGTACGAGAGATTATTGAGGGAAACTATTGTGATTTTGATAATTTCTATTAAACATCTTCGGAATTTTGAAAATATCCTTTGGAAAGGGATGGAACTATCACAAAAACACCATATTATCGGATATTTCTCCATTAACCGTTCCCACTCTGGTGAATGGATCAGAAGATACCCCATTCTCTACAAATTAGTTCTTTTTAATAAATAAAATGAAAACTGATTTATTTGCTTTTTAATATATTTTTCTGTGATGAGATTAATGCTAACAGAGTATTTATATGAGACCTCACAGAACCACATTTATTTCTCAAAACATCATGACGACCACTCATTTCGTCCCCCTGTTTACAGGACAATAACAAGGCAATAATAAATCCCAAGGATAGAGCATATAAAGGGCTCCGGATCATCTCATAGGAGATATAAGGTAGGAAGACCCCCTTGAGAAACAGCCTCCATATCGTTTATATGAGAACTAAATTATAGATAAAATTGAGATTTAAGGCCTATATACTCTTTTCAGATATACATTTGATAGAACACGGACCCTGATCAATTTTCAGGGGCTATCCGGATGAATAAAACAGACCCTGCCGACCTGACCAGAGGTGAGCCTGACTTTTATCCCATGCGGATGAAATGATGAACCAGTAAGAATCTCCCTGACGACTCCCCGGGTTTTCTTTCCACTTCTCTGATCCTGTTTCAAAATAATATCAACTGAAAGACCGGGTTTGATATATTGTCGCTTTGTTCCGTCCCGGTCGATTGGACTTTTTGTATCGTTCACCTGTAACACCTGATGCACCATGCGGATATCATATTCAGAAACCTCCGATTTATTTGATGTGCACAGGCAAAAAATCTTCTACCGATACATCACCTGAACTCACCATATCCTCTTATACCTTACAGGATAATCACTCATCAATCCGACTGGATGATTTTTTTGGAGGTACTATGACACAAACCAGTGACACAGGATCAATGATCGTCTCAGAAATTACTGCAAATCCGGCACCGCTCGGACTATTGGGTTTTGGTATGACAACCGTCCTTCTGAACCTGCATAATGCCGGGTTATTCACCCTGGGGTCGATGATTCTGGCAATGGGGTTATGTTACGGAGGGACTGCCCAGATTATTGCGGGAATCATGGAGTGGAAGAAGAATAACACCTTTGGTATGACTGCCTTTCTCTCCTACGGGCTCTTCTGGATATCTCTGGTCATGCTGCTCCTGTTACCGGCTGCAGATCTTGCAGACGGAACCGGAGGCAATATCGCAATGGCATCATACCTCATCATGTGGGGAATCTTTACCGGAATCATGTTCATCGGAACATTACGACTAAACAGAGCATTGCAATTTGTCTTCGGTTCCCTGACGATTCTGTTCTTCCTCCTTGCCCTTGGTGACATCACCGGGATTGAGACTATTACACAGATTGCGGGAATTGAAGGTATTATCTGTGGATTCTCAGCAATCTATACCGGACTTGCCCAGGTTCTGAATGAAGTGTACGGAAAGGTCGTCTGGCCGGTGTGGCCGGTATAATTTCCAATTCCATACCACAACCAAAATTATTTTTTACCCCCATACCGATATTACCAGAGATTTTTCATATCTTACATATCATCAGGAAAAAGAAATGATTCCGATAACACCTGATCAGATAATCGTTTTTGTTATTCTCATCCTTTCACTTGCCCTCTTTATCGATGGGAGGATGAGATATGATATCGTTGCTCTTCTTGCGTTATGTGTATCGGCAATTCTGGGAGTGGTTCCCTGGAACCAGACATTCTCCGGTTTTGCAAATCCGGCAGTCATCACCGTAGCCGCAGTTCTGGTTATCAGCCGGGGACTCCTGAATGCCGGTGTTGTCGAGATGATTGCAGGAGCTCTTATGAGGGTTGGAAAACGGCCAACCGTCCAGGTCTCTGCACTCACCGGCCTTGTTATCACACTTTCAGCGTTCATGAATAATGTGGGAGCACTTGCCCTGCTCATGCCAGTGGGAATTAAAATGGCACGATCCAGCCTGGTCCCGGTATCCATCCTTCTGCTCCCCCTGGCATTTGGCTCGCAACTGGGTGGAATGATCACCCTCATTGGAACACCACCAAATCTTATTATCTCTGCATTCCGGGAGGAACATCTCGGGCAGGCCTATGCCATGTTTGATTTTACCCCGGTGGGTCTTGGGGTTGCGTTCATCTCTTTCCTTTTTATCGCCCTGATTGGGTGGCGACTGATTCCAAAACGGACCGGTCCGGGTTCACGGGATGATTTTTTCACAATTCAGGATTATCTTACCGAGATCAGAGTTCCACCTGAATCAAAGTATGCCGGGAAGGCACTTCGGGAGATAATCAAGGCGACGAATGCAAAAATTACCATTATCCAACTTATCCGGGGATCTTTTGCACGGCCAGTCCCCTACATGTATGAACGGATTAAAGCCGATGATATTCTGATAGTCCAGGCAGCTCTTGATGACCTGAAAAAATTTCTTCATGCAACCGGATTCCACCTTGAGGAACATGTCAGTTTAGACCGGGAAACTATCGAATCAGGCGACCGGATTCTGATGGAGGGGACGGTCAGGGCTGATTCTCCAGCTTTGGGTTTGAATGTGAGAGATATCGATCTCCGGGCAGGGTTCGGGATAAATCTTCTTGCCGTTGCCAGACAGGGAGTTCTTCTCAAGGAACGACTCAATGACATCAGGTTCCAGGCCGGTGATGTCCTTTTGCTTCAGGGGACCGAAGGAGCACTTCGGGAAGCAATCAAAATTCTCGGGTGTTTCCCCCTTGCAGAACGGGGCCTTAAGATAGGAGAGCCAAAGCGAATCATCGAATCCGTCGGTATCTTTGCCGGTGCAATCGTAATTGCAGCACTCGGGATTGTTCCGGTTCAGGTCATCTTCACTCTTGCTGCACTGCTAATGGTACTCATCTCCCTTGTTCCGGTCAGGGAGATTTATGAGAGTATTGACTGGCCGGTGATCATCCTGCTTGGTGCATTTATTCCGGTTGGTCAGGCCATGGAGGAAACCGGGGGAGCAGAACTGATTGCATCGACGTTGTTATCATTTCAGAATCTTCTCTCTCCGGTTATTCTGCTTACGATTATCCTCATCGTGACCATGCTGCTTTCAGCTCTCATCAATAATGCCGCCACCGCTGTCCTGATGGCTCCGATATCCTTTAGTATTGCAACCGGACTTGCCGTTTCACCGGATCCATTCCTAATGGCTATCGTGGTTGGAGCTTCCAGTGCTTTTCTGACTCCGGTGGGTCATCAGTCCAATGCCCTTGTGATGGGTCCGGCAGGGCTGAAATTCGGGGATTATTGGAAACTTGGGCTTCCGTTAGAGATAGTGATGGTTATTATTTCGATTCCGGTGATACTTCACTTCTGGCCGATGTGAAAAAGATTTGACCTAAAATCTCGCTAAATTGGACTACATATGATTAAATCCTCTTTGGATACGATAGCAAAGTTTGAAACTGTAGTCATCGAACTTGTTCTTTTAATTATTTCGGAATCAACATAATCTTTCAATGAATGATAGATTTCAATGACTATAGAACTCGGTTAAAAAACGAATAATTCATAATCGATTATTGCAAAGTCTAAATATGGAACCTTTGATTTTTAGTTCATTGAAAGAATACCTTAAAGCAGGTCCACTACCATGGCTTGGGGGGCATTCAAAAAAAGATAAAGCAATAATGTTAAAAATCATTAAAGAAGGCATAAAATCAAAATTAAATTATAAAAAAATTGCAACTAATCTCCATAATGAGTTTCCAGAATTGAAAGTTAAATCAGAATATCCCCATATGTCCTATCTTTCATCAGAAATTGTAATTACTGAAATGAGGATCTATTCAGAATTAGAGACCTATTCCTCTGCTTTAGAACATAAAGAAAAAGGATGGATTGTTGTAAAAAGGTGGTCATCTATGCCTGATGAAAATGTATGCCCAATTTGTAGAGAGAATTCAAATTCAGATTGGATCCCTCTTTTAGAAACATTTCCATCTGGACATATGTATGCTCCTTCCCATCAGGCATGTAGATGTCACACTCAATTTAGATATCATAAAAATTATGAGGAATCCGGACTGCCAAAAGATCGATGGATAGTTGAACGGGAAGGAGATATTGTTAAAGTTAAACCAAATCCAAAATATGCCAAATAAATCGAATA
>CAZEWE010000153.1:0-5732 GCA_964515765.1 uncultured Methanospirillum sp.
GAAGAGTTATTCAGGCTCAAAAAGATCAAGGCCAGATCTACCGCATAATTTTTTTCTGACGGCTTTTTTTCGCTCATCGTATTTATTGAGAGTAACTTTTTCAAATTAAGGTACGGATCCGGACACTATTTTGGTAACCATTATCCTTTTTTACCTTCTGATCCTAAATGAATTGTTGCATCTTGAGGTAATAATTATCAGCAATAAAGAAGATAATTTAGAAAAAGTATGACACTTGTAAAAATATCTGAAAAAGGGCAGATCGTCATACCTGCTGCAGTCCGAAAGAAATGGAATCTCGAAGGAGGTTCAACGATTATACTCACTGATGATCCAAATGGCATACATATCAGACCTCTTGTCCGTCTCTCTGACCTCTCCGGGATCGATGAAGGGAAGGGATTATTACAGAAACTTCAGGAGATGAGAGAAGAAGAAGAGGACATTTAATGCCGGATATGCTTTTTGATACACATGCCTTCATCACCATGTTCGAACGCCAACCAGGATGGGAAATAGTTAGAAACTATGTGAGAGCGGTTGACGATAACGATTGTTCAGGGTTTATTCCAACGGTTGTACTCACGGAGATTATGTATTTGTACATTCAACAAGAGGGACATACTATCGCAGAACAAAGAATTGGACAGATAATGAATTCCAGAATGAAAATTCTCCCAATTGATGAGAGCATTTCCCTTGTGGCAGGGATGATTAAAAAACCAGGTATCTCATTGGCTGATGCGTGTATTGGAGCGACTGCACAGGTTCACGGGCTTTCAGTGTTATCAGGGGATAAACACTTTGACCAAATGAATATTCAGCGCATCGGGTATCCCTGAAAATCTGGAGGAAGGAGTAGGATATCACCCATAGAGGATTCACGTTGGATGTAATTAAAGGTTCAATCCTTGTGAAGGCAGCCGCATTTTCTATTCGAAAAACCCGGATGTCACCCTCAAGATTAATGTATCATTGGTGTTGAGTTCCAGAGATTTAACCAACACGGGTCAGAAAAGCTATTGTAGACCGTGGGTATGGCATCATCGGTACCTCTCCGGTTATCTATGATACGGGAGCTGCCTTTGAAGGCCTTGTTAAGGCTATCATTAAAAGTGCAGAGATAGAGACTACGATAAAACGTCTGCTTGATGGAATGGAGCGTGAAGAATTATTCAGGCTCAAAAAGATCAGGGCCAGATCTACCGCATAACTTGTTTTATAAAGTTCAGTTTATTATCCCATTACCTTACTTATTTTCTAATTTAAGGCTACAGTGCGTTTTATTACATAGGGATAATAAAACAATATCATTTTTTGCAATGTTCGCAACTGCAGATCTCATTTGCCCTGAAACCATAATTCCAAGCCATAAATTCCTAAAACTAGAATATTTTAGGATAAATCTTATTATATTCCATTAACTATTAAAGCCCTACAATCAATCAAAATACGGCACTTCAATTCTATTTAATTGCAGCAACCAGGGAAAAGTAGGGCTTCCGTACGAACGAACTACGCACCTTTATAAACACATCTTCAAATATCGGTTTTGAACTCATTTTTGCTTACAACAACATCACAAAAGTTGAATTTTATCCTAAAAACCAGATCCGTAAATTGTAGATTAATAAAATACATATTTTCAAAAAACTTATGCTAATATTATACAAATGATAACAGATCACCAGATTGACCTTATCATCCAGGACCAGGCGAAATCATTTGCCCGGAAAGATCCCGGAACACCCCGGTCTATCAACCTCTCCAAATATCTCTACCATAACCAGGTGAACACTATTTCCGGTGTCCGGAGATGTGGAAAAACAACCCTGCTTCGACAGATTGCAGCTCATTTTCAGGCCTATCATTATCTGAACCTTGCCGACATACGCCTTCACGGATTATCAGACTTGACTACCAGTTTACTTCTTCTGGAAAAACGAAATCCCGGGATCAGGATCCTCTTCATTGATGAAATACAGAGCCTGCCTGGATGTGAAGAAACCATCAGGCAATTACATGATGCAGGATACAAAATATTCTGCACCGTTTCACATACTGGCACAATATCAATTCACTCAGATAAACCACCAATGGAAGATTGGACCAATATTGAACTCTACCCATTTTCATTTGCCGAATATCTTACCTGGCACGCTATTGAGAAAAACCGAGATCCTGAAAACATGGCTGCCATACTGTCTCACTTGGACCGTTATATGGAAGAAGGGGGATTTCCGGAATACATGAGAATGTGGGATTCAGAATATATCAGAAGCATATACGAAGAAATCCTATACCGGGACTGTATCGCCCGATTGAACATCAGAGATGTTGCAGGATTTATCAGACTGGCACAATTTCTTCTCACGAATATTGGAACAGAGGTCCATTACAGATACCTTGCCTCATTGCCCGGAATGAAAAGTCCCATGACAGTCAGGGATTACATCCATATTCTGGCAGATACGCATCTGATAACTGAAGTTCACCGGTATGATCCATCTCTGAAGAAACAGTATGGGACCGGTAAAAAGATCTATGCTGTTGATAACGGTATGAGAAACCAGGTAGCCTTCAGGGTTTCCGGGGATCATGAAAAACTTCTGGAGAATCTAGTATTGGTAGAGTTAAAACGCCAGGGTTTAAATGTTTATTATCATTTTTCGGTTAAAGAATGTGATTTTGTTATCGTCCAGAATGGTCAGGTCAATTCTCTGTATCAGGTCTGTTCTGAATTAACTGATCTGAACAGGGAACAGGAATATAGCGGTTTGCAGGAGGTGATGAACCTATATGGTCTTGACTGGGGGATACTAATTACTCTGAACCAGGAGGGAACGGTACGGGTACCGGAAGGAGTGATACAGATTGTGCCGGTGTGGAAATGGTTGTTGGATGGAAAGATTTGATCCTTTTCTATCTCCAATTAACCAGGCTTTGGTAGATTTCCAAAAATTATCCAGATTAATCTTCACCAACAATTCAAAACGCAATTATTCAAATTAACACAATATCCTCATCAAAGGAGACAAGAACGATTGTTTGCTAAAAGCAAGAACATACAGACCCATAATTAACTTATATTGATCTAATCATAGTCTTCCATACCGCTTATGAGCCTGCTCACTGGTCATCAAATGAGTGATCTCAACCCAGTTTTTCTCAGGATTGGAATGAATAATATACAGTGCAGTAAACGATCGCCCAATATGAAGACGAAATACCTCAATATCAGAGGTATTCAGGCGTTCTTTATCACCACCATTACCAGGATATGGATCAGTCTTCAGGATGGCTAGTTTATCCTTTATAATATGTTTCGACTTATCTGGAAGAGTATTTAGAAAATCCGCTGCTGAACGCCTGAACAACACGGAGAACATCACAACGGAATCTCCACGAGATCTTCGTTCTCCTGAATTCGCTTTATATCTTCGACAAGCCGCCACTTCTTTTCGTGCTCGATCATCTCCTCTATCAATTCAGAGAAGGTCATACCCGGCTCTCGCATACCTGAAAGGTTAGCCCAAACATCTTCTCTGACAATAATGCGCTTAGTGGCATTCATGACATTCATGGTATGTAGAGAAGATTGAAAAAATTTACTGTGATCGATATAACTGCCCTTTTAAGATACTGACGTATCACACGAAATGTTCGTGATTTCTGAAAAATTTTCCCACTTCGCCAGACGAACCCAAGTGATGATTATTGACTGGATATCAAATAATGTGTCCATTCCATTTTCCTAATATACACCGTGCATCAAAAAAAGGATCTCAAATAAAGTTCATCCAAACCATCACCTTACCTCATCCACTACAACACACCGATCTCCGGCAAAGACCAGTACCCACCGTTTCAGATTTGGGATTGCTGACAGTTAAGGAGAGGAGACGTATCGATAGATCTGGTCCCGTCCGGATTGTGCCACCTGCTCAATCTTTTCCGGTGATGCATCAGCCATCTTCAGATATTTCAGTTCAAATATGGCATAATAATCTGGATGCCAGGGGTCCCGTTTCAGTAGAGCAATATCAATATACCCCTCATTCACCTCGTATTCAGATTTTACCAGGTAAAGGTTACTCATGTTTGCAAAAGTGAATAGGACAACTTTGATATTCTTCTCTTCAAATCCGATGAAATCACAGTTTGAGAAGGCATGAAGGAGTTCTTCTATTAGCCCAACGAGTTTTATACACCTTCCCTCATAGCCGATCTCCCGCATTGCTTCACGAATCCTAGCTGGTTCTAAGTCAAAGGAACCCTCCTGGGCGATAAACCTGGTGAAGAGATCAAAATAAAGGCCTTTGATGACATAATTGGGAATCGTGAGGGATACCTCACCTGGAATCGGTTACTTAATAGTAAGCAGACCGAGATAGAAGAGGAGTGAGATGAAATCATCACGGGTAAACTCCTTCTCCATGGAGAACTGGGCTGTTATCTGTGCTGTAACCTCTCCTTTATACACAATATCCTTAAGCACAGCAATATTACTCATCGGGGATTTAATCTCAAGAAGCCTTCCAATCTTCCCGTAATCGCTGGCGATATTCATATCCAGCAATTGTTCAGGGGGTTTATTGCGGACATGAAAATTTTTCAGATAATACAGGATCATATCACTGTTAAACAGCCTAATATGTGCATCTTCACTAAAAAGATACCCATTATAATAATGCCGCATAATCTGGAGTGTGGCCGGACTATTCAATTCATCAGGTATGGTCTGATTCATGAGATCTCTAACTTCCAATTCAGTAAATCCCATCATTTCATGAAATATTGGGTTTCGAGTGATATCTTCAGAGATATTAAAACCCGAGGTCAGACTGTCAAGAGTAATTGGTGATACCCCGGTTGCAAAGATTCTGGCTACAAAGGTCTGAGTTCCAATCTTCAGTGCCTCATACCATTTCCTGATAAAACCCTGCCTGCTGATTGTCTCCTGAAAAAGATTAAGGTTAAAACTCAGTAGTTCATTTGCAAAGTGGTCATACTCATCAATAATGACAAAAACCTTCCCATTCATGGTGGAGGGAAGCCGGGAGAAGAAGCCGGCAAGCAAATCCACAGGAGAGCCGGACGGGGAGAGTGAGAATGAGAGATCATACCGGTTTAGGAAATATAGGAGTTACGCAGAAGAACCTCAAAAAATTTTATAGCGCATATTTTGGGCTCTGAAGATACTCTGAAATCCCTACTTTAGTGATTTGCCATTGAGCATTATATGGAGTAACACCATTCAAAAAATGATTTATCTCAAGTCGTAAATATGCCCTTAGTGAGCAGTTAATATGATTCCGTTGAACAATTGCTTTTCTAGCCTGACATTTTTCAACGCCACAAAGTTCCTTAATTGCCTGGTGATAATTCTCTATTGTCCAACAAATTGACTGCAAATTGAGTCTATCTTCATTATTCATCGGAATAAAATTTGAGACCCAATATCTACTTACACCTTTTCTGTTTAGCGAGTGAAAAAGACGAATAAATCCATATTTTTTCAAATGTACTTCCAATCCTTCTTCCGGGATTTTCAAATCTGCTACTTGGACATTACCTTGGCCGTCTGGATTTACTGCCCGATTCTTTTTAACTCGTGTGAAAAAAAACCATCCAAGGCGGTTAATAAACTTTAGATTCTCAATTCCAGAATACCAACTATCAAACATGATAAATGAAGGAATAAAACCTCTCTTGAAGGCTGTATTGACCAT
>CAZEWE010000154.1:0-5720 GCA_964515765.1 uncultured Methanospirillum sp.
TATCTGATATTCTTATCCGGGTGAGAAAGGGCGTATGACATTTCAGGAGTCTCAAACATCGGCATTCGATTCACATACCCCGCCGGCTCCTTTGAAGGTCCTGTATGTCGATGATGACAAAGACCATATCTATCTGGCCCGCCATTACCTTGAGAAATCCGGGCAATTTCATGTGGATACGTTACCATCAGCCCGGGATGCTCTCTTACATGCCAATATCTCCTCGTATGATGCGATAATTTCTGATTATTACATGCCAGATATGGACGGCATCGCTTTTCTTAAGAAGATACGGGAGTTATATGATGATATCCCGTTTATTCTCTGTACCATACGAAGCCGTGAAGAGGTCCTTATTGAAGCCATAAATAATCATGCTGATTATTACGTCCATAAGAATGTCAATCTGGAGTCCCAGTTTATTGAACTCATCCATACCATCAAACAGGCGGTAGAGAGAAAGCGAGCGAAAAAATCGCTTCAGGACTCTGAAAAGTACATATCCGACATTATCGATTTTCTCCCCGATGCAACCTTTGCCATTGACCAGTCAGGCACGGTCATCGCCTGGAACCGGGCGATTGAGGAGATGACCGGTGTTCCTGCCCGTGACATGCTTGGAAAAGGAGATTTTGAGTATTCGATACCGTTCTATGGGTCACGTCGTCCGCTTCTTATTGATATGATTGATGATCCAGATGACGTGATTGCCGGATTTTATACTGATGTTTTTCGAAAAGATGGGTGTCTGAATGCACAGACCAGTCATGCAACCCCGAAAGAAACGCGGATCTCAACTCTCGTCCGTGTCAGCAGGTTATACAACAAATCAGGTGATGTGGTCGGTGCCATCGAATCAATACGGGATATCACCGAGCTGAAAAGAATTGAAGAGAAACTCCGGAAAAGTGAAGAACGATTCCGGGGTATGGCTGAACGCTCATCTGATCTGATCGTGGTCCTGAACAAGGAACTGGAGGCAGTATACGTCTCCCCTTCGTCAAAAAATATCACCGGATATGAACCTTCAGAGCTCATCGGAAAAGCGGTTGATGGCGCTGCAAATACGGTATTTTCTGATTGCCAGCAGGAGTTTCTAAAAGTTGTAGCCGAACTTAAAAAAGGGACCGCTCTGGATAACATCGAGATATGTCTTACAAAAAAGGATGGAAGTCAGGCATATATCGATATGTCAGTAGTGCCGGTCATCGAGCAGGGGATATTAACCGGGGCACAGGTCTCAATTCGGGATATTACCGAACGGAAAAAGACTGAACTTGCAACCCAGGCCCTGATGGTGAGCATGGTCGGGACAACCGGGTATAATTCCCTTCGAAAAATCGTATGCACTATTCAGTCCTGGCTTCATGCCGATTGTGTCTTACTCGGGGAAGTATCTTCAGATCACAGGGATATCAATGTTCTCTCCATGGTCCTTCTGGGAACTGAGTACTCGTCTGTCAGTTTTCCCCTGAAAGGAACCCCCTGTGAACAGGTGATCTCGGGCGGGTTTTGTCATTATACCGATGATGTCTCCCTTGCATTTCCTGCATGCAAGGAACTTGAAAAGTATGAATTCAGGGGATACCTGGGAACTCCTCTTCGTAACTCATCCGGAGAGGTAATAGGGAGCCTGTGTGCCCTGTTTCAGAAGCCCTTTGAGACTTCCCTGTATGTCAGGCAGATACTGGATATCATCGCGGTTAAGGCTGCTGCAGATATTGAGCGTTCTCATATCGAGCAAAAGCTCAGGGAAAACCAGCAGATGCTTGCAGAGGCGATGGATCTTGCCCACCTGGTAAACTGGGAGTATGATGCGGTTGCTGATATTTTTACCTTTGATGACCGGTTTTATGCCATGTACGGGACAACAGCAGAGCAGGAAGGGGGATACCTGATGTCATCGGATACATATGCCCGTGAGTTTGTCCATCCGGATGATCTGTATGTGGTTGCTGAAGAGGTGCACAAAGCCCTCACCGCCTCCGATCCTGATTTTATCTCCCAGCGTGAGCACCGGATTATCCGCAGGGATGGTGAAGTCCGCTCCATTCAGGTCAGGTTCGGGATAACAAAGGATAATGAAGGTAGGACGATTCGGACCCATGGGGCGAATCAGGATATAACCGAACTGAAGAAGAATGAGATGGCTTTAAAACAGGCAAACCGTCAGCTCAGTCTCCTGTCCAGTATCACCAGGCATGATATCCTGAACATGGTGACCGTCCTGCTCCTCTATCTTGAACGGTTGGAAGGGGAGTGTGCAGATCCGGAATTGTGTGAGGCATATGGCAAAATGACCTCTGCAACCAAAATGATACAGAGCCAGATAGAGTTTACCAGGGTCTATGAGGATATCGGATTGCACGAACCGGTATGGCAAAAGACAGGTGATATTCTGTCCCGGTTGAAAGTGCCTTCAGGGGTCCTGTTTGAGAGTTCATTACGTGATATCTCTGTCTTTGCAGATCCCATGCTGGAAAAGGTGTTTTATAATCTGCTGGATAATTCTATCCGCCATGGTCAGCGGGTTACAGAAATCCATGTCTCTTCACACATGACTGATACGACCCTGGTTATTGTGTGGGAAGATAACGGGATCGGGATACCTGAAGATGAGAAAGAAGAGGTCTTCGAGAGAGGATTTGGAAAGAACACCGGTCTTGGTATGTTTCTTGCCAGGGACATTCTTCTCCTGACCGGGATTGAGATACATGAGACCGGGGAGTATGGTGTCGGGGCCCGGTTTGAGATACAGATTCCGAAAGGTGGATGGAGATATTCCTGATGTGTGATTATTCCGGGTGGGCTGAAAGGGCTGAAGAAGCACTCGCTGAACATCGAAGAGGGGAATCTATCAGTTTTGAGGATATTAAAAAGAAATATGGAATTGAATGAGTTTTTCTATGAATTACATTTAACTATCATTACATCCAATCCGGATAGGATCACACATCGGATTGGATGGTCTCCGTTATGCTCAAAGAAATATCATTTCGCCTTGGTATGAATGGAGCTCTGTACCTGGGCATATGTATCGGATGTATGATATCCGGTATACTGTTTTTGACGATGGTTCTCCTTTTCGATATGGAAACCATACTTCTCGTGTCTGTTACAGCTGGTCTTGTTATTGCGGCAATCATAGTCATTGCTCTCATTATATATGCACAGAACAGAAGAAGAAGGGCAAAGGAGGATCTCTGTACCTGCAGGTACCGAAGCTCAGTGTATACTGTATGCCGTGAATGTGCCTACAAAGAAAAATCAGAATGGTTAGAAAAGAATAAGAAAGTATGATGAGTGTTTGATTGTTTTTTACACCGGATGTTCTAAGAATATGACCGAAATCCAGGAATTATTGAATACTTCTCGTCCGGATAAGAGAGAATCAGCAGTGAGTGCTCTGATCGGAGTCATCCTTGTCCTCTTTCTGATGGTTCTCTTAACCGGTATCATTTCAGCCGTTCTGATGGGATTTTTATCAGGCATGAGTTTTAAATCTGCATACATTGTGGTGGATGCACAATATTCTACCCAAAACGGATATCCGTCAGTTACCCTCATGCATCTGCAGGGAGATCCCGGGTATTTATCTGAAGCGAATACCGGAGGGACCGGATATCCACTCATAATTCGTATCGAGACGGTAGATGGCAGCTCAGTTGTAGTCCCACTTCCCCCCGGGCAGATATGGAAACCTGGAACCTTGCTCTTTGTAACCCATTCAGACACCGGATATGTGGTGACTGCGGATAGAACACAGATTCCCGGATCAAGACTCAACTTTCCGGGAAATGATATCCGGATATCAGTAATCGATGCCCTGAACCAGGTGCTGGTGTATTCAAAGACCTTCATTATTAATGGAACACCGGCGAATACGTCACAGAATAATACTACACCTGAGTTTCTTCGGGGAGCCGGATATTCGGTATCAGCCTGGATCAGGTTCACATCTCCGCCTTCTCCCACAAGTCCGGATCAGAACTGGGCAACCGTGGTGGTTGATGGTGATCGTGACAGTAACCGGCGGTTTCATCTTCAGCATAGCAGTGACAATTCAAGGTTTGAGTTTGCCTTCCGTACGGCACAGATGGCAGCAGGGGGGAGGTCTGCATCATATATTCAGTCACCTTCCGGGCCGGTGCAGAATCAGTGGTTCCATGTAGCCGGGGTCTATAATCAGACGAGTGGAGTTATCCGCCTGTTTGTGAATGGTGCAGAGGTTGCCTCACGGATTCTGGATTCAAGTGGGATTGCTGCTTCACCAGGGCTGTATCAGACCGGGGGACCAGATGGTATCAGATTCAATTCGGCGATAAATCAGCGGAAATTACGGGGAGAGATACGGGGCATATCCACCATTGATGAGGAGATGTTCCCTGCTGAGATACGATCGGTCTACACTACCGGATGAGGAGGAACAGTAAGCCTCGGAGACATGAAAAAGAAATATGGGTCGAATGAGGCATTCTATCCAAAGAAAAGCGTGAGACCCTCTTCTATCTAAATCAGGATCTCCCCTATCAGACCCCGGACTCCTCTTTCTGGCTCCGGTACACTCCGGCCAGGATCATCTGTGAGAGTTTTGAAGCAAGTATATGGGGCTCCTCACCTTTTTCAAGATAAAAATCAACATCATTTAAAATCGCAGCATCAATAATCTCACGCTCACCCACGCCGGTGAAGAGGATGAACGGTATTCGGGAAAAAGACCTGACTCCTTTGAGTAACTCAACCCCGGTCATCTCCGGCATGTTATAATCCGATACCACGACATCATACCGGTCGGATTTAATTCTCTCCAGTGCTTCATCTCCTGATGATGCACATTCGATACAATACTCGGTATTTTCCGAGAGATAATCCCGTATTGCCTCAAGGAAACGGGGCTCATCATCGACGAGAAGAACAGTTACCTGTTTCATTATCTGACCTGATTATTGGTTTTTTGTTGGTTATCAATATGATCTGTGGACATATCTTGGATGTGCTCTGCCTTACCTGACAATTCTGTACATCCCCGCTGGAACCCGGATCTCAAACCTGACTCCCTTTCCTGGCTCTCCGGTCTCTGATATACTCATTCCGGTGATGGAAAGGATCTCCCTGATAAGGAACAATCCCATACCGGTGTTCTTTCCAAATCCTTTCTTAAACACCTTTGCTTTCTCTTCAGAAATGATTCCTCCTCCATCATCCTCGTAGTAGATAATCAATTCCCCGTTGGTCTCCAGATGATATGACAGGGAGATTGTGGAGAGATTGACCCCGTGGCGGACTGAATTCTCAATAAGATTATACAGCACTTTCTCAAGCATCCGGTCAGCATAAATCTCAAGCCCCGTCAGTGATGATTCAAGTGATATACCGGCCATCATATTCCTGAATAATGGCGCAGAGATGATCTGGTCAAGACTTTGCCAGGCTGGTTCAGTTGATCCAAGTTCCTGGTATTCCCTCGTGAAATTGATCAGGTTTCTGATCTCATCAGATGACTTTATGATAGCAGCGACCCTCTTTTTCGTTTCAGCATCGGTGACATCCTCTTTCATGAACTCCGAATAGGCAGAGATGACCATGACCCGGTTTAAAATATCATGCCGGGTGACGCTGGCAAGGATCTGAAGTTTCTGATTCACCTGAGAGACCGCGTTGTGGGCTTTTCTTATCTCATCAATATCATGAATCTGAATCATCAGGCAGGGTTCATTCTG
>CAZEWE010000155.1:0-5712 GCA_964515765.1 uncultured Methanospirillum sp.
TCTTCCTTATGCCGGACAGAAACTATGGAATAGATGAATGAATAGTACATATCTCACTGAAAGATCATTATGAAGACGAGCAAAAACCACACGAGATCAGAATTGTGCAGGCATGTGATAACATGGACGATAATCCTCCTCGCTCTTGCATGTTTGCTTCCCCTGGTGTCAGCCGCACCACAGGTATCAGTCATTGTTGCTGATTACAAAGTCTCACCGGCAGTTCTCCTTCCCGGAGAAGAGGGAACCCTGACGGTCACCTTACAGAGCGTTGCATCTGGCACGACCACCAGTTCAGTATCATATGGACAGGATGTCAGTCAGGTCACCTCCAGTATCACACCATATATTGACAGTGTGGTCCTGAAATCCAAGGATTTTGACATTCTTGGAGGAGACTCAAAGTTTGAAGGTAATATCGGCCCGGACCAGCCGGTTCCGGTTACATTCCTTATTCGTGCACCACAACGAAGCGGGATGTATTTCCCTGAAGTCTGGATACGGGTCCGTGATGGGCAGAGCCTGAAATACCCGGTTCCGGTCAATGTCAACACCCAGTTATCAGTTCTGAGAACTCCTTCTCTGGCACTTGAAAATACCTTCCCTGAATCGGTAAAACCAGGGACCAAGGTTGAGGGTACTATCAGAATTCTGAATGAGGGTTCAACCCAGGCAGATAATATCCGCGTCTTTGTGAATGGCAGCCCGCCCGTCGCTATACCGGCAGGAATCAGCTCATTCATGATCGACCGTCTTGCATCCGGAACATCCAGAGAAAAAAATCTCTCTCTTCTCATTGATAAGAGCACTCCGACTGGTATCATCGAAATTCCTGTCAGAATGACCTATGCTCTGCTTGACGGAACCATCATTGAAGATACCGGATCTATAGGTCTTGATGTCAGAGGGGAATCGGAGATAAGTATTACTTCGGTTGAGACAACGCCATCCAGAGTAAAACCCGATGAGCCATTTGATCTTATCATCAGAGTTCAGAATACCGGAACCGGCGAGGCAAAATCTGTCAGTGCAACAATAGATCTTCCCATCCAGGGGGCAAAAGAGGCATTTATCGGACGTGTCAAATCCGGAAATGATGCTCCGGCAACCTTTGTTCTGGAAGGAACAAAAGCGGGAGAGTACACCTATCACACAACAATTACCTACACTGACGACTGGGGCACTCATACCCTCGATAAGGATCTTGTCCTTACCATTGCAAATGGTGACGATTCAACCGGAATGATGATCCTTATCCTGCTCATTATTATTGCAGGAGCAGGCGGATTCTGGTACATGAGGCGTAAAAACGAGGATGACTGATGCTTCTTGACCTCAGGGTTTCATTTTTTTTAGCACTCCGGGGGATTCTCAGGGGGAGCAGGGGAAGCCTGTATCTGACGGTCCTGATCATCGCCATGGTCTTTACCAATATGATCTTCATGCCCTCGATTATCCTTGGGTTTATCAAGGTCGCCGAAGACCAGATCATCACCTACCAGACCGGGAATATTCTCATCTCCCCTCATGAGGATGAACTGTATATAGAAGATGTCTTTTCACTCTTGGAAAAAATCAACCGTGTTCCCGGAGTTCTCAGAGCATCAGCCCATTATGGGACCGGGGTGACGCTCCGGTACAAAGGAAACAGCCTGGGATCGACGGTGATTGCGATAAACCCGGATGATGAACGGCTTGTCACCGACGTGTACCGGAAGATGGCAGATGGCGATTACCTGGCAGATGGTGAGAATGACGAGATAATCATCGGTATACAGACATCCGGGCATAAGGATGAGAGTCTTGACATGGGACCCACGCTTGGATATCTGAAAGCAGGTGATGCCGTTACTGTAGAGTATACCAATGGTGTGAGCAAGGTGTACCATGTCAAGGGTATCATCGAGACCGGTTCATATTATGCCGACCAGGGAGCCTATATCACCTGGGATGAGATGGAATCGATCTTTGGCAGGAAACTCGATTATGCAACCGATGTTATCATCAAGACCGACCCTGATTCCTATGAACCAGAGGTGAAAACCCAGATTTACCGGTTCGGTGTCAGGGAGAAAGTTCAGACCTGGCAGGATATTCTTGAAGAGGCAATGGGTCGTGCGGTTCAGAACTTTGCCATGCTTAATTCCATTACCATTGTTGTCTCGCTCATCATTGCCATTGTGGTGCTCTTTATCGTTATTATGATCAAGACATTGAACAGCAGAAGACAGATTGGAGTGTTAAAAGCACTCGGAGTCGAGAAGAGTATTATCATTCATAATTATGTCTTCCAGGTTCTGATTCTGACAACAATCGGTATCATAGTCGGGACGACTCTAGTGGAGTCCATGGTTGCGATACTGACGGTGTATCCATTCCAGTTCCCGGACGGAGAGGTAACTCCAGTGGTTGCCACATCAGATCTCATCAATAACACGATTATGCTCTATATCGCGGCATTTATTGCCGGCTATATTCCGGCCTGGCGGGTGGCTTCTGAAGATATTCTGACCGCAATGAGGAGCTGACAATGATTATCGCAGAAAACCTGACCAGAGTGTATGATATGGGCAAAGTAACCGTTCATGCATTACGGGGAGTTTCCATTACCATCCAGAAGGGTGAATTTGTCGGTATCATGGGTGCGAGTGGGTCAGGAAAATCCACCTTACTCCACCTGCTCGGTCTTCTGGATAAGCCTACCGAAGGGAAGATACTTCTTGGCGGTATTGATGTCAGGACATTAAACGAGCGGCAGAGAACCCGGTTCAGGCTAAAGAGACTAGGGTATGTATTCCAGGATTATGCTCTGGTGCCTGAACTGACCGTCGAAGAGAATGTATTCCTGACTTCGATGATTCGGGGAACCTCAAAGGAAGAGTACCAGGCACAAACGTTACAGATTCTTGACCGTATTGGTCTGTCAGATCGGCTGACTCATAAACACAACGAACTCTCCGGAGGACAGCAGCAGCGGGTTGCCATTGCACGGGCGATGGTGAATAAACCGGAGATCCTTTTTGCTGATGAACCATGTGCAAACCTTGATTCCGAGAGTTCAAGGAATGTTCTTGACCTCTTTAAGCAGATTAACAAAGAGATGGCCCAGACGATAGTGATGGTCTCCCATGAGGACTGGCATATGGAATATTTTGACCGGGTTATCATCCTTCGTGACGGGAGGATCGTATCCGATGGTCCTCCACCGGAAGAGATTTTAGAAAAAGCGTGTAAATTTAAATGATTACAGGAATTTATCTACAATTCCGGTGATCATTCCCATCTCCTCATTGCCAACTCCCAATGCTGGAAGAGCTGTTTTGATGAGGGACCCGACGGCCTTTTTTCCTTCCGGGGTTCCAACCATCTTCTTGATGGTGTTTATTCCTTCAGGCGATGAGATAAAGTCCATGATCATCTTCTGGCCTTCAGGCGAGGAAAGAAATTGCTTGGCCATATTCTCCATTCCGAACATAAACTGTAGATAGACCGGGTAGGTATTAGTACATTCCGATTTGGATTTCTTCCGGGTTTCATGAAGAATCCTGATCCATAGGGGTAAACCGAAAATTAAACAAGAGATTGTCGTTTCGATCCGGACTGAAAGAAATATATACATACTTTTTCTATTATTCTCTGGGGAGAACGATGACGATCACAGAACCCATTACCAAAGTCAATCTGGAACGGATAACAAATGGGATATTTGCGTTTACCATGACCCTGCTTGCCAGGGATATTGTAACTCCGGATCAATATGCAAAAGCCTCATCGATAACCGTCGATCAGTTTTTCTCAAACACACTGTCATCAATATTTGACTTTTTTGGAGTTTTCATTATTCTCGCGATGTTCTGGATGCTTTTCTTTCAGATGTTTCACCGGATGAAGACCTATGATTACCATTTCCTTCATGTGCATATGCTGGCCCTGATGGCAATTGTCGTCATCCCGTTCTCTGCAGCGTTCAGTAATCTGGGCCTTGAAAATTATACCTTTGCAGATTATTTTTTTCAGATAAATTATTTTATTCTCGGGATTATCCTCCTGTATCTCTGGCATTATGCCAGTTCTTCCCCTCATCTTCGCGAACCATTACTCAGTGATGAGGATGCTAAATTTCTCTTTATGAAATGTATGATTCCCCCAGCGGTTGCCTTTCTTGGTATCCTCTGGGTCTATGCTGATCTTGAAAACATCGAGATTCTCTATTATGTTCCGTTTGTGGTGTTAGGTGTGTTTTTTAAAAATCCGCCGGGTAAGAAAGGAAATACCTAATTTTTTTCAAATAACAACAAATATACCATCAGAATTCTAATCTCCTATTCTATGAAACGTTTTTTCCAGGTGTTTGTGTTCTCCCTCTGCCTGATGGCTCTCCTGAGTCCATCCGGGTTTGGAGATAGTGCCGAAATAGAGAAAAATGCTACAATTGCGGCATTTGAAGACCAGGGGTTTATAGTACAGGAAGGAGTAATGGCTACCACGAACCCCATCGGTCTGTATGAAGCGGGTATTACTCCTTCTTGTTACGGGAACAACCCAACAAGTCCATATATGCAATTTAAGGTTCCAAAAGCACCTGGTCAGACGGTAAATAACACCATCTCCGATGCACCAATCAATCCGCAGGATGCAGGATTGTGGCTTGATTACCGGATGAGGCCTGATGAAGCCATCGTATATGTTGGAATCACACCACCGGAATGCGAATATTTCAGTTATATCGGCTATATTGCCTTACGATATTCAGAAGAACTGGGAACGTATCACCGGATATTTGCAAGTCTTGGAGATTCTATCAGTTTATCCCGATTACAAAGTGAACCGGCATACAAGGCCAATGTCTTCTCCGAACCGATTATCATTATCTTCACCGCTGATAAGATAGCAGATCAGAATGCACGAGAGGCCCTCATGAATGCCGGATATCCGGAAGAAATTATGCATACGCTGGTCATTCCAAAGGACCTTGTTCGTATGGGGCTTGTCGCTGAATCAGACACGTTTTCAACACTGAACCGGATTGCGTTATTCAAAGACCAGACTGAAGGGGAAGAATTCATAAACAGTACTCCAGGTATCGTATATCGTCTGACTCCGACTATTGAAGGAGAAGCGGATTATTATCCTGTCCCTGAGCTTATTCCCCGGGGGACCGGGACGACACATGAACTGGATTTGAATGATGATCTCCTGGAACTCCGGGAAGCAATCATTGCTCATTACGGTGGCATGAGTCATGTCCAAAATCTGACCACCCAGGTCTGGATCTTCGAAGGGTATGATGCAATTCAAAGAGGTGTTGATGTGCTTGCAGATACCCGTGATACGGTTTATCTGAATACCACGAGCACCGTATTGGGCGATACCCCTGGAGAGGCCATCATTGTCTATGGAGTGAACCATGCTGCCACGGGGAAAGCCACCTATTCAAACTTTGCTCTCTATGGGAAAAATGCTCTCAACGGGGTAGGGGGTTTGTCTAATTTTGATCTGGCTGGAACTGCAGAGAAATTTTTACCAGATAACCCGAATGCACAGTACCTCTACGTGGCAAAAGTAGCACGGGAAGACGATCCGGAGATGAAAACCCTGGTGGTGCCTTCCGGAGTGGGACCATATGGTATTGAACCAGATGACTCATGCTTTATCGGGTTTAGAACCTATGTAGAGCCTGAAACCGGTGTCAGTCCGGCATGGAGTGAAATT
>CAZEWE010000156.1:0-5673 GCA_964515765.1 uncultured Methanospirillum sp.
ATATGCTTCACCAACAGGACAAACCTTCTCACATTTTTTACAGGAGATGCAGGCATCAGTCCGGGTAAGCCTCATGAGTGAGAAATACGAAGCCAGGGTTAATAATAACCCATAAGGGCAGATGAATCTGCAAAAAGGGCGATAGATAACGAGACCCAGGAGCATGATTCCGGCAAACAGGTAAAATTTCACGGAGGTATATTCAAGGAAAAAGAAGTATCTCATGCCAAAACATTTCACCGGAAAATCAGGAACAAAGAGGGCAAATCCGACAAATAACAGAAAAACGATGATATGGATGATGAGAACAGGCCTTTTCCAGGGAATCGCTATCTTTGGAGTCGGGACTTTCGAAAGTAACTCCTGTATGGCCCCTATAGGACAGACTGCACTACAATATGCCCTGCCTCCAATTGCGGTCAGAACAATAAAAAGGATCAGGAAGAACAAGACTGCCTCTACGGGCATTCCTAATTTCCGAATTTCACCAAAAAGTACCTGCTGAAACTGGTACGGAAAAACAGGGGCAAATATGAGAAATCCACACAATGTTGACAGAACCAGCAGAACAATCTGAACCGCAGGTCTGAACAGCCCTTTTTTATAGAGATAAAAGATGAGAGGGACTGCAATAAGAGCATATATAAGACCGAAAAATTGTGGGACAGATGAAAGAACCATAACAAGTATCATTCCCTGCAGGAACCTTAAGACTTTGGGAACCAAGAAATACCTGGAAATGGTTGGTTCATGCAAAACTTCAGAGATAATTCAGAATGTTTGGGTAAAGTTCTGTATCTCGATATGAAAGGGACGCCATGGAGTGTCTATGAAATCCCATTATCCGATATCACCTGTAGAGACACAATTACACAAAATGGTACTCATTTTTTATTCATTACAGGAAAGCGGACAGGCACGTATGCACATACCACACCGAAGACCGCCAAGCGTCTGAAACATATACTCTGCACACAATTTCCGTGATATCTCCCCATCCGTTCCGATTGCATTCGCAGGACAGGCATCAATACAGGCAGTGCACGTCTGACATGCCTCGTGGAGAAACCGGGGGTACCGTGAGCCGGGAACGAGGTGTGCATCGGTCAGGATTGCTGTAAACCTGACCCGTGAACCATAATCATCCGAAATAAACAGGTGGTTTCTCCCATAGCAGCCCAGACCGGCACAGTATGCAGCATATTTCATGGAGAAATCAGCCATCAGGGTATTTTTATCTGCATACCAGTACCCGAACTCACTCCCCTCACTTGGTGCAATCGATGCTAGAAATCCTTCCTGCTCCAGTTTTCGGGCGATCTTATATGCCATGACCCGGAGGGTTGCCGTTCCGGCCATCAGGGTGTTCGTATATAATCCCCGGCCTTTTGGAAGAGGCATGAATGCACCTTTCGGAACCGAAACTCCAATCAGAATGACAGACTGCAGAGAAGGAAAAACCCCGGCAGGATTATTCCCACGGTATTCAGATTCAGAAAATATTACTGGATCAACAACTCCGAAGAGATCAGCTCCTGACTCTTCAGCCATCCTCCGTATTGTGTGGGTGAGATCATCCCTATTGTTCATAGTACCCGTCTGGTCGTTCATCTTTATAAAGCCCGTATTTTACCCGCATCAGGAATCTGACTCCTTCTCCGGGAATCCCGGTCTCATCAATGGAAATATCTGTAAGAGCCAGGATCTCCCGACATAAAAAGAGACCCATCCCGGTATTCTTCCCGTACCCCTGGTTAAATATCCGGTTCTTGTCATCCGGTTCGATTCCGACCCCGTCATCGGAATAGACTACGATCAATTCTTTCCCTTCATATGCATAGGATATGGTGATAGTGGTAACTGACCCTCCATGTCGGATGGAATTATCAATCAGATTGTAAAGGACCTTCTCAATCATGGGATCGGCAAATATCGTAACTCCTTTTGGGGGAGATATCAGTATCCGGTCCTGAATGAGAGTTGAAACAGACATTCTGGATAATATATCAGTAATATCAATCCATTGTGGTTCATGAAGCCCGAGTTTTTCATACTCGCCGGTAAACTGGATAAGCTGGGTAATTTTCTCTTCAGTATCGGCAATTATCTGGAGCCGCTTCAGAATTGATGAGTCGGTGATTACATCCAGAAGAAGGTAGATATTCATCCGGATTATCGTTGAACAATTCAGAATGTCATGCCGGGTAATACCAGACAGGATAGTCAGTTTATTCATCGCTTTTTTCAGGGCATTCTGAGTCTGCCGGAGAGGTGTAATATCAATACTCATACCGATGAGATGAAGCCCGGCGTCTTTATCTGTTTCAGAACTTTTCGCATGGGAGATGTGGTATCTGATCTCTCCATCCTCTTTTACAACCCGGTATTCAGCACTTACTTCCTGATCCGGCTTCGTAACTCCTTTTACAATCCGAAGAATTTCAGGAAGATCCTCCGGATATATGACATCACTCAGGACGAGGGATGGAAAACCTGACTGCTCCCGGTTTTTTCCAAGCATCCGATAGACCTGATCATCCACAGTAAGTTCATTCGTACTGAGATCGATCTCCCATACCCCTGCACGGGCAGTTTTTATCGCTAGATCATACCGGTCAGCTAACCTCTTTATCTGGGTCATCGCAGCATCGCGTTCAGTAGACAGCCGGTCAAAATTGATGATGATAAAGAGGAGGGTTGAACCAACAGTTGCAAAGATGGAATATAGAAAGAGAAAATCGGTTGTGAAAGAACTCTGGAGTAATGGACGCTCCTGTGTATTGATACTGTAATCAACAATCCGCAGGACAAAAATGACGGCAAGTATAGAAAAGTTCACGATATTCAGCCAGGTAAAGAGGTCATTGGACCCGGTCAGATTCTTATAAAAGAGTCGTGCCACCTGATACGAGAGGATAAGAGCACATATTGCCAGAATTATCGAACGAAGGGCGATACTTGGATAGACAAAATACCAGATTATCACTCCAACAAAAATAAGGGGAATAAAAACATACCATCGCCGGTCAAGAGGAACACCGGTATAGTACCTGGTTACCGCTTCGTATATGAGAAGAAACCCGAGTATTGAGAAGAGATTTGTCGCAAATATCGAAACTACATCCGGGATAATCCCTCGAAGCATGATATTAAGATGGGCTATTGCAAGACTGATAAGAGCAATGGTCCAGATCCCAAATCCCGGATAACCGCCCCGCTTTCTCCAGTACAGGATCATTATCGCGGAGAGAAATAATTCGATGAGAACGATGCAGAGCAGCACACTTCGTAAGTCGAATAATCCCCCTCCTGATGACATGGATGAACTATATTTTCACTGATAGTCTAAATATTCTTGTAGGGAGCAGAACACTAATCTTGAAAAAATATAATGGATAGGTATCCCTGCGGAAGATAAAGAATTCATATTTATCCACGGGCATCCGAAATATTCAGATACCAGACTCTTTTTAGCAAGGGAGATTCTGAGTACCACGGGTCTTGGAATCAGAGAATGTGCAGCGATCGATAAGAGTACACGGTTTGAGATTTCCATTCCTGAAGGCAGGTATCGCACATGATCGGATCAGAAAACATAATAGGAATGATAAACAAAAATACCACCAATACATACAGTTTAGCTTCCTTTCGGAAACTTTCATAAAACTGTCATATCGGGCATTTAGTCTTTTCACGCAACACTTATCATGATTGCATCAGAAAAGGACAGATACTCCGTCGAATACATCGTCTTTTGATCACCGGCCTTATCCTCCCGGAATGGTATGAATATTCAGAGCGGCATATATACAAAACTCTCTCTTATTGTCGTAATACTTCTGTTCTTCCTTATTCTCCAGATTGTCGGGATTGCTGCAATGTACGATGAGTCAAAACAGAGTACCCTGCAATCCTCATGGCATGAGATGGAGAATCTTGCAACCCTCATTGCGAGCCAGCTGGACCCGGATGCATTGGCACAGATCAAAGAGGGCGAGGAAAATACTACAAAATATCAAAGAATGATTGCCGATCTCTGGGAGATGCAGAATAAACATAATGACATTCGCTTTGTCTATACCCTCACCAGAAAAGGGGATAAACTGGCATTTCTTACCGATAGTGAATATGGGCATAATGATTTTACCCAGCCACTGATCGGATACATCTATGAAGATGCTCCCCCTGAAGCATTTGACGGGTTTGAAAAGGTCAGTTTGAGAAAGACGTACTATTCTGACGACTGGGGTACCTATATGTCCGCCTTTGCCCCGATTAAAAATGCATCAGGCCATACGGTTGCCATCGTCGGAGTAGACATCGCAAAGGATGTAATAGAGAACCGGATGAAGTCCATTGTGAATGTGGGGTATCTGATCCTCATTGCCACGACTATCATCTCCCTTCTCCTGATTATCCTTATCATCTTCGGCATCCGGATAATAAGTTCCTATCAAAAGAAGCTGGAAAAGAGTGAGCATAAGATCCAGATGGCACTTGATATTGCAGAGGAGGGGATCTGGGAGTACGATGTCAGGGAGGATTCGCTCCATATCGGCGGAGGCTTTTGGAAAAGTCTTGGACGGAAGAACCCGGGATGGGATCACTCCATCTCCTTAAGTCAGGTATTCTCCTATATCCATCCTGATGACCAGGAGAAATTCACCACCATGATTCACGAAATGAGAGGAGAATCAGGAACAAACCGGTTTGTAAGTCCCATACGGTTTATGGCCAAAGATGGAAGTTTCCGATGGATACGGGTGACCGGGAAGGTTGTTGCATGGGAAGATGATGCTCCCTTAAAGGCGATTGGAACAACCGTGGATCTGACCGATGCCAGGCAATACCAGGAAGATATAGAGAGAATGTATGAGAAACTGGTCATCTTCGATTCCATTACCCGGCATGATATCGCCAATAAGAATACGATAATATCTCTTGCCTCTGATGAACTGGCCTTCACAGAGCCGGGAAGTGACGAGCAGAAAAAGTGGCTTTCTGAAATAGTCAGGGCAAGTGACGGGATTACAAAGCAGATAAAGTTTGCCAGTTCCTACCAGAGCCTGGGGAGTGGCAAGCCACGGTGGAATGATATCGACGAAATAATTACATCGCTCATCGAAGATGAACGCCACTCTGCCATTTCAGTAATGAATGAGTGTCAGGGGCTTTTTTTATATGCTGATCCACTGATAAGCCGGGCACTTTATAACCTGTTTGACAACACCCTGCGTCATGCAGGTCTGGATATCACGAATATCAGGTTCTGGTACCGGATAGAAGATGGAACCTGTATTTTGAGTATCGAAGATGACGGGAGAGGAGTTCCTGATGGTCGAAAAGAGGAGATATTCGCACGGGGTGTCGGGGAGAACACCGGTCTTGGGTTATACCTCATACGGGAGATACTCCGGATTACCGGACTTACCATACGGGAGACCGGCGTATTCGGACAGGGTGCACGGTTTGAGATAACCGCTAAGTCAGGGTTATTCAAGGTTGAATAGGATAATTACAAAGCCTCTTTTCTTCGATACTTCCCTTCCGGCACGATTATCTCAAATCTCGCACCTTTTCCCTCTTCCCCGCATTCACGGATAGAAAGACCGGTGATGGAGAGTATCTCATGGGAAAGAAAGAGACCAATTCCGGTATGTTTCCCAAACCCAT
>CAZEWE010000157.1:0-5663 GCA_964515765.1 uncultured Methanospirillum sp.
TCCATCACGAAAGGCCCGGTTAATTCAGAAGTCGTTCTTGATATTGGAAATGGCGTCCTTTTAACCTCGGTAATTACAACCCATGCAGTAGAAAACCTGGGACTCAAAGAAGGGAATATAGCATGGGCGGTTATCAAGTCTTCAGAAGTAATGATTGCTGTTGATTGATGAAAGAACGGGATAAAAAAGGGGCTGAATAGGGATAAACAGGCATTAGAGGGGGATTCACCCTTCCCAATGCACCTGGTTTATTCAATAATTTTGAAGATACTATGAGTGACTTTGATACATTGCTCGAAAAAGCCAGGGTCTTCCATGGGGATGTCTGCCCGGGGATCGTCATGGGAACCCGGATGACTATGGCCGGCATGCGTGAGCTGGGAATGAACCCCATGGAGAAGAACCGCGACCTTATTGTCTATGTTGAGATTGATCGGTGTGCAACCGATGCAATTCAGGCAATAACCGGTGTAACCCTTGGCCATCGAACGCTGAAACACCGGGATTATGGGAAGTTTGCCGCGACCTTTGTGGACAGTTCATCAAAAAATGCAGTACGAATCGCTGCAATACCCAAAAAAAGAGAACAGGAACAGGACTTTCAGGCCATTGCACAGAGCTTGGCTACTATTCCTGAATCTGAACTCTTTACTATCCAGAAAGTCACCGTGAATATTCCGGATGAAGATCTGCCAGGACTGCCAACCCATTCGGAATTTTGTTCAACATGTGGAGAGCAGATCCTGGATAGCAGGGAAGTGAACACCAATGGTATAATCAAATGTAAAAACTGTGCAAACGGCTCGTATTACGTTGTTACTGAATGAATATACAATTTAAAACGGGCAGAAAGGAATTACGAACCATGAATCAGACAGCAGAAAAACAAAATGTCATCCTTTCCGACACGATTGATATCCTGAAAACAAGAATACCAGTTCCTTTTTCAGAGATAAGACTAGAATCGGTGGTTGTGGGAGTATTTTTTACCGGTGTAAAACTCAGCTCCGGATATGGAGGGATCTGTTTCACCCCGGTTGACCTTATTCCTGAAGCAATCTGCTGTTCAACCGCAGCAAGTGAAATGCCATATTGTGGTAAGATGCAGGGAGTATCGGTTGAGGATATGCTGACCCACCTGTCATCCCAGGCACCCCTGGTCAGGGCAGTTATCATCAGTACCGTAAATGCCCTGTCTGCATGGTATTTTGACATCTGTCCTGAAGGTACCTATGCAATTGAACATGAAAAGGATGCATTTGACCTGCTTGATGATATTGATACGGCGACTCCAGTTGTGGTTGTCGGGGCACTATGGCCGGTTATTCACCGGTTAAAGCTCCGGGGGGCCCACTACAGGATATTTGAACTGAATAAGGATGCTCTCCGGGAAGAGGAACTGCCATATTTTGTCCCCCCTGAGGAACAGAATGCCGCATTATCACATGCAGGGTGTGTAGTATTGACCGGAGCAACCCTTGTAACCGGAACCCTGGAAAATCTCCTTGCACGGATTCCTCAGGGTATTCCGGTTATCATCGGAGGTCCAACGGTGAGTATGATCCCTGATGCATTCTTTTCCAGGGGAGTTACTGCCATCGGCGGAGATATCGTGACGAGACCAGATGAACTCCTCTCTACGATCATGCAGGGAGGGTCCGGATACCATTTCTTTGGAACATCAGCGGATAAGATCCTGATTCATAACCTCCGATGAATTCCATGGAATAACCGATGAACGAGCAGAGGAAGGATAAGAAATACCAACCGCTTATCATTCACCCGCACTATTATGAACGAATCTGCGAGGCAGAGAGATATGCATCCTCTTTTCTCCCCTTTATTCCACGGGGTCTGCCTGTATTTCAGTCACATGGAATCTGTCACTCTGAAGCACTTATCAGGTATATTCACCAGGTGTTTAAAACCCTGCCAATTTCTCTCAGCCATGAGGAACTCTTTCTCCTATTCCTGGCTGCATGGTTCCATGATATCGGATACCTCCATCCTCTCTCCATACATGACCGGAGCAGGCATGCCGAGTTCTCATCTCTAATAATCCGGACAGATCCATTTCTCTCAGATCTGCTTACAGAGAGTGAACTCAATCATCTGGCATTCCTGGTTGAAGGCCATGACAGCAGGGCAGATCTTGCATCAAGAAGGATATCATCCCCATTACGAATGCATCTCATAACAGCGCTTTTTCGTCTCATTGACGCTCTTGATCTTGGGACCGACCGATGTCCGCCTGAGGTCTTCTCCCTGATTGAGGACGGGCTTGATGAACACAGCAGACGACACTGGAAAGCCCATCAGAATGTTCAATCATGCTTTTTCAGATATCCGGCATTGACCATAGTAGTGTTTGATCCTGAAAATCCGTTTTTCCAGTTGAGAATTGTCCCTCACCTGGAAGATGATTGCACATCCTGCAGTCCGGTATTTAGAAAAAGCGGACTCGAACCATGTTACCTGGCAATTGAGACCAGTGAGGATGAAATACCAGATATCTGAGTGTGAAGAAGGGAAAAGAAGATATCCTTCGCCACCTCCTCTTCCCATGGACAATGACCACAATCAGGGATGACAATACTCGTAAACCGGGGAAGAATTCGGGTGAGTGGTTCTATTACCCCCTGAACCGGATGGGGATCATACTCACCATGAATTGCAGTCACCGGACAGGATATCTGCTGAAAACAGGAAAGAAGCTCCCCGGTCTTTCGCATTTTTGCCGCTTCAGCCCATACCCGTGAGAATATTTCCGGATCACTTGAGAGGGTATCGATCTCATCTTTGTTTTCCTGAATCGGACAAAATGTATCCGATTTTTGCATCAATCTTCCAAACATTTCCAATAACCGATCCCTACCTAGACATGCAGGATCCTGAATCTGCACCATGAGATCGTGAACCCGTTCCTGTTCATCAGGAGTGAGCCGTTTCATCCTGTTCTCCCATACCACAGCGTACCGTTCTTCTAGCGGACCGGCAGAGATGAGAATGAGATGATACACAAGTTCAGGATACCGGGCTGCAACCATCCCGGAGAGCCAGGCACCCCATGAATATCCAACCAGAATAACCGGAGTTTCGGATAATGAACGAAGGATTTCTGCCAGTTCCTCAATCTGATCTTGAACTGTCAGCCCGGTCTGAAATGGTTCAATAATCGAAAAATCAGCGGCCAGATATCGTGCAACCGGACCCATTTCTCCCGGTGCACCAGGGCCTCCGTGAATAAGAGCGATCCTCTTCGGACCTGTACCATAGGATCTGTATTTCATTTCCGGTCCAAATCTCTCATTTCTCATTCATCCGATCTTTCTTATCAGATCCAGAAATCCTTATTCAGAATTTTCCCCTGTTATCCGCCCTCGTTCAATTTCCAGAATCTTTCTGGCTATTCCGGATATCTCAGTATCATGATGAGATACAAGAAGGCAGGGAATCTTCCATTCCTGCACATACCGGCTGATACATACCTTGACCACCTCCCTGGTTTCCCGGTCAAGGCCGGTGAATGGTTCATCCATAAGGAGCAGAGCCGGACGGGTAACAAAAGCACGGGCCAGGGCTACCCGCTGTTTTTCACCACCTGACAGGTCACGGGCAGGGAGATCTGCCATATGAGAGATATTCAGGATACTCAGCCATTTTTTCACATCCACCTCCTTCTCATCCTGACCGTGAGAAAGAGAGTGAAGCCCGTACTCAACGTTTTTTTTCACCGTCATATGGGGGAAGACCATGGGATTTTGCAGTATGTATCCGATTTTCCTCTTCTGGATCGGAATCTCCTTCTGGGAGGCGACATCACATACTACCATATCCCCGATCCGAATATAGCCCTCATCAGGATCGAGCAGCCCTGCAATCATCCGGAGTATCGTGGTCTTACCTGACCCATTGTCTCCTTTCAGGACGGTTATCTCCCCATTCAATGCAGAAAGAGAGACATCAAGCTCAAAATCACGGAGCTGTCGTTTCACCCGGCATTCAAGCATTTTTATCTTCTCCGGACAGGATTCGAACCATCAACATTACAATAAGGGAAATACCAACCAGAAGGAGTGATATCGTGACGGCCGCATTCATGTCTTTCTGCATGGCAGTATATATCGCAAGTGGCATCGTCTGGGTCACTCCCGGGAGGTTTCCGGCAAACATGATGGTTGCACCAAACTCACCAAGAGCACGGGCAAAGGCCATTATTGCCCCGGATATCAGGCCAAAACTACAGAGTGGAAGAGTAATTGTGCAAAAGACGCGGAATGGGCCGGCTCCAAGGGTACTTGCAACCTCTTCATATCCTTTTTCAAGTTGGGAAAAAAGCGATCTCGCCTGACGGATGTAAAGAGGGGATGCTACAAAGAACTGGGACATGATTACCGCAAGGGTGGTGAACGGGATCGTAAATCCAAATACAGCCAGATATTTTCCAAGAAGCCCCATCCTGCCCCAGAGGAGAAGAAGGGCCAGACCAGCAACCGCAGGAGGCAGAACCAGTGGGAGATCGATGAACGTATCAACGATCTTTTTACCCGGATAGGGATACCTGCTCTGGATAAAAGCGACCGGTGTTCCGATGATGACAAGCACGATGGTGGTTATGATCGTCGTGATGAGGGAGAGCTTAAGTGACTGGATGACAACCGGTTCAGTCAGCGTAAGAAGAATCTCTTCAGGAGTGGTTTTGAGGAAGAGGGCGAGCAGGGGAAGGGCAAGATAGAGAAAAAGCAGTATAAGTCCGGTGAATGCAGCAAGGTAGAAAAGACCGGGTCTTTTTCTCATTCGCTGCAGGTGAAACATCATTAAAAAATTAGAGAGCTGGAGTAAATCCAAAGTCCGCTAAAATCTTTTGTCCTTCTTCACCGAGCATGAAGTTTTCAAATGCTTCTGCTCCGGCACTGTTCGGGGCAAGGTTTAAGGTTGCAATGCTGTAGTACTGGAGTTCATTGAAATCTTCCGGAATCGTGATCTTGTTCAGATCCTCTTCCGAGGCCTTGTATGAGGATTCATAAATAAATCCAGCGTCGACCTCACCGAGTTTTACCTTCTCAACGACACCAGGTTCAGTGGTCTCATAGGTGACAGTGTTTGCAAAGACTGCATCTTTCCATTCAGATCCATATGCAGAGTCGTTTGCAATCTTGTCAATCACCTTGCGGGTATTGATTCCGACCGGGACTTCTTCGGTGCCCATGGCAATCAGAATACCTGGCTTTGAAAGGTCTGCAATGGTAGTAATCTCTGCAGGGTTGTCTTTTGGAGTGACGATGGTTATCCAGTTGGTACAGAGATCTGCCACCGTATCATTGACAAAGTAACCGCTATTGGTAAGTTCCTTGGTGTATTTTGCACTTGCAGAGATGAATACGTCAGGGAGAGCTCCGTTCTCAACCTGGGTTTTCAGTGCCTGAGTCCCGTCAAGGTTGATAGTAAGGGTAGTGCCAGGGTTTGCCGCTTCAAATACAGGTTTAATCTCCTCTGATGCTCCGGTCAGGGATGCAGCAATAAAGGCAGTTACATCTCCGGTTTCATCTGCATATACAGGTGTAGAGAGAAAAAGAAAACAAATAATCCCGATAATTGACAGAATACGGGAGTGCTTGAAAATTCCTTCCATATCTATAAATTGAACGTAATGCTATTTTAAA
>CAZEWE010000158.1:0-5619 GCA_964515765.1 uncultured Methanospirillum sp.
ACTGTTATACCATCGAACATGAGACCATCGGGATGTATCTCCTCAATATCCGTGAGACGGTCATGGACATGCTCGAATACCTCACCGGTGCCAGAGTCACCTGTGCATATATTGTTCCCGGAGGAGTCCGGTTTGATCCAGACAGTGAGGACCTGACCAGAATAATGACTGCCATGGATGACGTGGAGCGTGAAACCCGCCGGTACATGAACATGTTTGAATCAGGGCCGCTCATCGGACTTCGAAGTAAGGGGATCGGTATCATGACCCGTGAACAGGCAGAACTCATCCATGCAGTCGGGCCGACGGCACGGGCCTGTGGTATTACCACCGACTGCAGGTCAGACCATCCGACATACCAGAGGCTGAACTTCTCACCCCTGGTACGGACAGAAGGAGATAACTATGCCAGGGTTATGCTTCGTTTCCAGGAAGTTTTACAGAGTGTGGACCTGATACGAACCATCATACGTACCCTCCCGGAAGGAAAAATCAGGGGAGGCGGAACAATTGGAAGGGGAGAGACAACGCACCAGGGTGAAGCGCCGAGAGGTGAACTGACCTACCGGATAAAATCAGATACCCATGGGAGAGTCCAGGAGATATCCATCCAGACTCCCTCCATTATGAACATCGAAGCATGTGCACGATACATGATCCCGGGAGTAACATCGGTTGCAGATGTCACAGCAGCATACATCAGCTCTGACCCGTGCGTTGCCTGTACTGAGAGGTAATCCATGAGATCCATCCTTTCATATATTCAGCATATGGCCAGGCCGGAGTGGATTAAAACATTTTTCCTCGCGAAAACCGCCCCTCTGACAACTCCACCCCATTTCAGGGAGTTTCCGCATCTGACCGGAAAGGAATGCACCCATTGTTTTCAATGCATGATGGTCTGCCCAGCTCCGGGGGCGATTGAGGTCATCAGAACCGAGAAGCCGGGAGAGTGGAAACCGGTCATCCATCTCGGGCATTGTATCAGGTGTGGCCTGTGTGTTGAGATCTGCCCGGAACTGGTCCTTGATGCCGGAAGGGTCCATACGAAAAATGCACAGGACGGCACCTACATGCAGTTCCAGTTCCATATCACCGTAAACCCGGTTACCTGCATGGGGTGTGGAAGTTGCACGGTTGCCTGCCCGGTCAATAAGGAGATAGACCCACAACTTGCAGCAAAAGGGACCAGTACATCAGAAGAAGTCATTATGCGGGTATACAAGGGGATAAACACGGTGTTTCACGAGGATAAATGCACCGGGTGCAAGACATGTGAAGAACAATGCCCGACACGGTCAATATTGGTGGCCCGGGTCCTTGAACCCCTGCAGATATCGGAGGAGGCATGAAGATCTGTATCAATACCGGACGGACGGTGGTCCAGGGATCTCATGTGGACCGGAAAAATTCGCCTGAATACTACAGGGAAACCTCAACCCTCCGGTTAAACCCCGTAGACATGATGGAGATAGGGGTTGATGACGGAGAGCGGATAAAAGCAACTACCGATGGGATATCTGTTGTGCTCCGGGTCATCTCTGATGAAACGATAAAGCGGGGGACCGGATTTCTCCCGCTCGGGCCCTATGCCAATACTCTGGTTGATGGCACCACCCACAGTACGGGAATGCCTGACTTTAAAGGAGCAGAGGCTGATATAGAAGCAACCGGAGAGAAGGTATCAACGGTTGGAGAACTGATGCAACATCTGGGAGGTCTCCCCTATGGAAGATAAAATCAGGCATGTGATCTGTCCCTATTGCGGATGTCTCTGCGATGACATCCTGATAGAGATGACCGACGGGAAGATATCAGGAGTTGAGAATGCCTGCACTTTGGGTGCCCATAAATTCCTTGATGATGCAGGAAACCGGCTCAAGGGCCCGATCATGCGAAAGGGGGATGAGTGGGTCGATGTCTCCTATGATGAAGCAATCGAGTACGCAGCAAAAGTGCTGGCAGATGCAGACCGCCCTCTCCTCTATGGCTGGTCAGGATGTGCGACGGAAACACAGGCAATCGGCGCACATCTTGCTGAACTTATTGGCGGGGTCGTGGACAGTACCACATCAGTCTGTCACGGACCATCGATCCTCGCAATTCAGGAAGTAGGACATCCGGGCTGTACCCTCGGACAGGTGAAAAACCGGGCAGACACCATCATATACTGGGGGTCGAACCCCATTGAAGCCCATCCCCGCCACCTGAGCAGGTATACCAATTATGCTGACGCCTATTTCTTCCATAACGCATTCCGTGAGCGAAGAGTCATTGTTGTCGATGTCAGAAAGACACCTACCGCCGAGATAGCAACCGAGTTTGTGCAGATCGAGCAGGGAGGAGATTATCATGTTCTGTCTGCTCTCCGGGCCATCATCAGGGGAAGAGAGGACATTATACCGGATATGGTTGCAGGTGTCCCAAAGACCCAGCTGATCAGGATTGCGGAGATGTGCAAACAGGCAAAATTCGGGGCCTTGTTCTTTGGTGTCGGCGTCACGATGACCGGTGGCAAATATAAAAATATCCGGAATGCCATCGAGTTTGTTGATGAATTAAACCGATTTACCAAATGGACCATATCCCCGATGCGGGGGCACTCGAATGTGTATGGATCCAACGAGGTGTTCACCTGGATCAGTGGATATCCCTTTGCCGTGGATTATTCCAGGGGAATTGCCTTTTACAATCCGGGTGAGACCACCGCGGTTGATATCCTTGCACGAAAAGAAGCAGATGTTGCACTTATTATGGCGAGTGATCCCGGTGCTCATTTCCCCCGGGCCTGTTGTGAACATCTGGCAACGATCCCAACCATCCTCTTTGATCCCTACCCGAGTGCAACCACCCATCTCTGTACTTTGCAGATTCCCTCTGCAGTGAATGGTATCGATGCAGCAGGAACAGCATACCGGATGGATGGAATTCCCATCAGGACACGCAAGTTCATCGAGACCGGATACCCGACCGACACGGAGCTCATGGAAAAGATTTATGATCGTATCAGGAAGGTGAAAGAGAATGCATGAACTCCTGATTAAAAATGCCTATGTCATCGATCCGCTCCAGGGAATCCATGGGGACATCATGGACATTCCGATCCGGGAAGGAAGAATCGTAGACAAGGTATCAGGAACCTGTGAGGTTATCGACGCCGCTGGTCACCTGACTCTCCCCGGAGGGATTGACTCTCATACCCACGTGTGTGGAACCAAGGTCAACTTTGGCCGGTACATGAGCCCGGAGGACATGCGGGCCGGCAGAACACCACGCCGGGGGGCTATGTATCCCACATCAGGCTATACCGTCCCGACAACGTATGGCAACAGTTACCGGTACAGTAAGATGGGGTATACAACCCTTCTTGAGGGAGCAATGGCACCCTTAGAGGCACGACATACCCATGAGGAGTTTGCTGCAACGCCCATGCAGGACATGCTTGCAAATACCCTGTTTGACGGGAACTGGAGCCTTTTCGAAGCAGTCGGCGACAAGGATGTCAGGCAGGCTGCTGCTGTTATCGGGTGGACGCTTGCTGCAGTCAAAGGGTTTGGGATAAAACTTACCAATCCCGGAGGGACTGAGGCCTGGGGATTTGGGGATGATCTCTCAAGTATAGATGAAACGGTCCCGAACTGGGATATTACTCCCCGGGACATCATTGATACAACCATAAAAGCCTGTGAATATTTACATCTCCCCCACTCGGTTCACCTTCACTGCAATAACCTGGGCATGCCCGGAAATTATCGGACAACCCTTCAGACCCTTGATATTCCATCTGATCTCAATCCAAACCGGCAGACACTTTATCTGACCCATGTGCAGTTTCACTCCTATGGAGGAAGTACCTGGGGTGATATCCGATCAGAAGCGGGGAAGATTGCTGGATCAGTCAATACCAAACCACAGGTCGTCATCGATATGGGTCAGGTCATGTTTGGCCGGACGATGACCATGACCGCAGACGGGCCGATGGAGTTCCGGCTCTATACGCTCCATCGTAATAAATGGTCTAACCACGATGTGGAGCTGGAAACCGGATCAGGGATCATTCCCGTTTATTACAGCCGAAAGAGCCTTGTCAACAGTATCATGTGGGCTATTGGTCTTGAACTGGCTCTTCTGATTAAAAATCCCTGGCAATGTATGCTCACAACCGATAACCCAAACGGTGCTCCTTTTGTCAAGTACCCCGAGATAATCGGCTTGTTGATGTCAAACAAGTACCGGGAGAAGGAGATCAGTCAGGTTCATAGACTGACCACTGACCGGACATCCCTCGGCACCATCGACCGGGAACTGAGCTTTGAAGAGATTGCTGTCATGACGCGGGCGGGTCAGGCAAAAGCACTTGGTATCATAGATCAGGGGAAAGGACACCTGAAAGAAGGGGCCCTTGCTGACATTGCAATATATCCGGTAAAGCCGGATAAGACCGATCCCTCTCTGCAATATGAAGAGGTTATCGGAGCATTCCAGCAGACCCTGTATACCCTGAAAGATGGGATTGTCGTGAGCAGGGACGGGGAGGTCATCAGGGGTGTTCCAAACCGGACCTTCTGGTCCCATGCCGAACTTCCTGATGATATGGATGTTATGAAAAGCCCACGGTTTGTTGAGAAGTTCACACGGTTTTACTCGGTGGATCTGGAGAATTACCTGGTGCAGGATGAGTACGTACAGCGGGGTGTTGCGATGAATACCCGGACTGCATAACCATTATGTAATGGCACATCTTATGGGGGACTAATCTGATGGGAGGAATTATGAAAAACATCACTTTTGCAGATATTGAAGGAGAGATCAAAAAAATTCCAGTAGATAAACTCCCAGAGGTATACTACATTATCAGGGAATATTCTCAAAAATCCTCCAGAAATACGAAATCACATTCAATTGAAAAAACCAACATGGCAGATGCTTTGCAGGAATTGAGCGGGTGCATAAAAATTGAAGATCTCAATGACTATCTTAACATAAAGGATTTAAAAAAACCATTTGTGACCGATTATGCCAGCACAATAGATCAGGATCTCTCAATTGCACATATAAACGAACCTTCTCATTATGAAGAATAGAATTATTGTTGATACTTCAGCATTGATTGCATATTTCATGCAAAGTGAGAAAAAACACCAATGTATCAATTCGTATGTAAAGAACCATCCCAAGCAGGAATGGATTATTGTTTCAACCGTTTTTTCGGAAATAATGACGTGGTTACGATTAAAAGTACACCCCAAACATGCAATACCAATCGGAACATTTCTCCGTGAGCAATGCCACTATCACCCCATGACGAAAAATGAGGATGAAGTAACGTGGGAGATTTTCAAGACCTATTCTGATAAAAAATGGAGTTATACTGATTGCTCACTCCTCGCTGTATCAAAAGAGGAAAATATCCCGTTAATCCTCTCCATTGATCATCATTTTCACCAAATGAAGAGCCTTGGAGTAACTGTTGTACCTGATGAATCATTATGATGCAAGTCACCCTAACGATGAAACCCCGGGCAAAGCCCTTTCTGCCCATTGAAGCAGAGATGATCATTCCGATGAATTTTATCGGGAACCGTGAACTTTTTGTCTGGAAAGGAAATAAAAAACTCC
>CAZEWE010000159.1:0-5519 GCA_964515765.1 uncultured Methanospirillum sp.
TGCACCATCGGTAATGCCTGCCATACAGGCAACCGCGATTGGTGTCTTTACCGGTATATCTCCGATAAAAAGATCGAAATGAGTATCCATTATAATCCTTGTCCATAACCATCGATCGTTCTCATGTATAAGGTTCTCTGCTCATTTCTGGCATTTGGTATGAACACTATGTGAGGTTACCCTCACTCGTGTGATCAGAGTGATACTTATTTCGATAGAATATAACATTTGATAACTATTTTATTACGTGCAGTAATACCTACTGAGAATGACAAAGACTGGTATCCTCCTGGTAGGACATGGGAGCAAAAAGGAATACAATAAAAATCTCATCAGCAAAACTGCAGAAATAATAGCCGAAAAGAATCCAAATTATATTGTCCGATGCGGATTTATGGAATTTAATGAGCCGACCATCCGGGAATCACTGGATCTCTTCAAACAGGATGATGTGGACAGTATTGCAGTTGTTCCTCTCTTCCTTGCCCGTGGAGTTCACATTGATGAGGATATCCCCGGTATTCTCGGCCTTGCATCCGGCCAGAAGAGAGGGCTCTTCCCGCTTGCAGGAAAGGAAGTCCCTCTTGTCTATGCAGATCCGATTGGACCAAACCCGCTTCTGGCAGACCTCATGATGGAGAATGCCAAGGCGGCTCTTGACCTGATCTGATGCGAATTCTTGTTCTTGATTCGATTCATGGGGGAAAGGTGGTAGCAAACCACCTCTCCGCCCGTGGTCATGATATTGATATTGTTGATGTGTACCGGAATCAGGAAGGTATCTCTCCGGATTGTGCACGAACCAGAGTCTATGATCTCATCATTGCCCCTGTTCATCTGGATCCTGATTATTCCCTTCTTCAGGACCTCCGGGTTCCTGTCATATCCCATCATGCGGCTGTCAGATGGCTTCTTGGTAATCCTGCGGCATATCCGGTTATTGAAATTACCGGAAAACAGGGGAAATCCACAACCGCTGCAGCACTGGCATCCCTCATGCCCGGCAACGGACTGCTCCATACCTCCGCAGGGGTAGTCAGGTATCCGTCACAGGAATATCTTGGCCGGTATTCCATTACGCCGGCATCACTTCTGCAGGTCTGTGCAGAACTTCCTGCTAAGGGATGGCTGATCACTGAGGTATCTTTAGGGTTTAGCGGGATTGGAACGCTGGGTATTCTAACATCATTCCTAGACTATCCGGTTGCTCAGGGGAAGAGAAGTGCCCTGGCACTCAAAACAGAGCAGGCTCACCTGGTAAAGCAGGTTCTGGTTCCTCCGGGGGGAACACTTCTCCACGAGGGTTGTGTGCATATGTCTGACCTTGTATCAGTATCCGAAGCGACTGCGACATACCAGTATGAAACGATGAGCGGTTCATTTACTAACCCGCTTCTCCTCCTGCCCGGATACAAGACCCCGCTCATGCTTGCTGCCGGAGCTGCTCTGCTTCTTGGCATTGATCCCGCCGGCCTTTCTGATTTTTCCGCTCTTCCCGGTCGTATGGAGGTCTCCAGGGATGGGAGATATACCATTATCGACAATGCGAACAGTGGGACATGCTCAGCCACTACGCGTGATGCATACCGGTATTGCAGGGAGATAGCAGGGAATGATCCGGTAACGCTCATCATCGGCCAGGATGCAGCATCAGTGTGTGAAAATTTCAGCACGGAGGAGATTTGCCAGTCCATATCTGATGTCAATCCCCGGGATGTCATTCTCATTCCTGGTGATGAACGGATTATGAAGGAAGAGATCATAGAGTACTGTGGAAATACCGGGATTGCCTGCACCTGTTCTGATTCATCTGAAGAGGGAATCAGACGAGCGAAAACCCTGAATAATACTCTTATTTTAGTGTCTGTGAAACGGTGGAAATAATGAAATATGTACAGCCTCGCCCGAGTTCTATTGTAGCTGCCCTGTATACTGCTCGTGACCTGGAAGTTGATGTTGCCGTTCTCCATGGCCCGTCAGGATGTTCCTTTAAGCATGCCCGGCTTCTGGAGGAGGATGGCATGCGGGTTCTGACAACATCCCTTGCAGAAAATGAGTTTGTCTTTGGCGGACAGGGACGGCTTGAGGATGTTATTCTCTATGCAGAGGAGAATTTCTCCCCGAAACGAATGGCGGTCATGGGAACCTGTGTCTCGATGATCATCGGTGAAGATCTGCAGGCTGCAATTGATAACTCGGGTGTCAGTACCGAGACGATTGCCGTTGATATTCATGCCGGGTTTACCGAGAATATTGACGGAGTCATTGCAACCTTAAAGCCTGCAGCAGAGATCGGGTGGATCTCTTCAGATGAACTGGCAAGACAACAGGAATTATTAAAAGCAGCCAATATGGTTGAGCGGCTCAGAGGAGCGGCAGTCAAAGAGTATATTGAGCCATCACGGGGAGATCTGAAGCATAAAGTTGCAGAGCGCCTTGTTCATCTCATCCATGAGGGGAAAAAAGGTGTTGCTATTATGAATGCAAAGAAGGAGACTGCATACATGTTTGCAGATGGCCTTACTGCGATTCATGAAGTTGCACCAGAGGCACCTATCACCTATTCTGCAAATCTTGAGATGCGGGGGCTTCCAAAGGTCAGACGGGATGCGGAGCGTATCATTGCAGATCTTGATGCGACAGGTCTTTCCTATGTGAAACAGGGAGCACTTGATGAATACGGAGCGACCGGAGATATGCTTGGCCGGTGGATTCAACAGCAGAATCCTGATTTTGCATTCATAACCGGCGTGCCCCATGCGATTCCCCGTGAATATACCGACGGGATTGAGTGCTTCTCAGTGACAAACGGTCCCCGCCAGGTTGCACCACTGAGGGATCTGGGGCATGAACACGTGGTTGTCGAGATCGATCTTCATCCAAAGACGCTGGGTGTCAGAAGTATTGTGGAGTCAGAGTTCGGGGCTGTCCTCCGGAGCTTTACATGAAGGCGTTCCTGATTTCCGGTGACCGGTCGGGATCAGGAAAAACAAGTATAACCCTTGCTATAGCAGCAGCCCTTGCAAAGCGATGGACGGTTCAGACCTTTAAAGTCGGGATGGACTATATCGATCCCTCTTATCTTACCGGTGTTACCGGACGGCCCTGCAGGAATCTTGACTCATTTGTAATGAACCATGACGAACTCACTGCGGTTTTTGATCATGCTTGCATTGGTGCTGATATCGCTGTTATTGAAGGAGTCAGGGGCCTGTATGAAGGGGCTGAGAGTATTGCAGATACCGGCAGCACGGCATCGATAGCAAAACACTTTCAATTACCGGTTATTCTTGTCATAGATGCCCGGAGCATTACCCGGAGTGCTGCGGCACTGCTCTATGGATTCATGAAATTTGACCCTGATGTGCAGATTGCAGGTGTTATTCTCAACAATGTCAGGGGAGAGAAGCATATCAGGAAAGCAACGGAAGCCATCCGGCATTATTGCAATATTCCGGTGATCGGAGCAATTCCACGGGTGGACAATCTGGATCTTACCATGCGGCATCTGGGCCTGGTTCCCTTTGAGGAGGGTCTGAAGGATCAGCCATTCCTTGACCGGGTCTCATCCATCGTTGAGATGATCTGCAGTCATCTTGACCTGGATGCCCTGCTCTCCCTCTCACGAGAGATGAAGGATTCTCTTCATACTCCTGGTCTGTTTGTATCCGGCGACCTGCACCACCGTGCAAAGATAGCAATTGCACGGGATGAGGCGTTTAATTTCTATTATGCTGATCTCTTCTCACTCATCGAGGCACGAGGATATGATATAGAATATTTCTCACCGGTGCATGGCGACCTTCCTGATGCAGACGGGTATATCCTCGGTGGCGGATACCCGGAGTACTACGGGCGTGAACTTGCAGATAACCAGTCGATGATGGAGGATCTCCGAAAGGCAGCAGCGGAAGGGAGCCCCATCTTTGCAGAATGCGGTGGTCTCATGTACCTTTGCCGGGAGATTCAGGTCCTGCAGGATTTTTCCGGTCTCTCTGCCGGTACATCTTTCCGGATGGCAGATGTGCTTCCTGCCCGGTGCACAATTCCGAAAAAACGGGTCGTCACCTATGTGTCAGGTAAGACTACTCCAGACTTTCCATTCAGTGCAAAAAAACCTCTCCCGGTAAAGGGCCATGCCTTTCATTATTCCACCGTTCATCCGGACAATGGGATCACATACGGGTATGAACTGGATCGGGGGTTTGGGATTGATGCAACCCACGATGGGATGGTGCAGCATAAGGTGGTTGGATCCTATACTCATATCCATCCGGTCCCGTCCCGTGACCTGCTCTATTCATTTTTGTCCGCTTGTCAGTCTGACTCATCAATAGAATAGGGCAGATTGCCCTGCTTTTTCTTCTGCACCAGATCCAAAAGGTTGATCCTTTAAGAGACGGCGAGTCAGATACTTTGGTATGCAGATATATATCGATGGGAAATACTATCCCAAAGAGGAGGCTAAGGTATCAGTTTTTGACCATGGGTTTCTCTATGGAGACGGCGTTTTTGAAGGAATCCGTGCATATTCCGGAAGAATCTTCAGACTCCAGGAGCACCTTGACCGGCTGTATGACTCTGCAAAAACCATCGATCTTGCTGTTCCAATCACCAAGGAGGAGATGACCGCTGCAATCATCGATACCTGTAAGAAGAATAATCTGACCAATGCTTACATCAGACCCCTGGTAAGCCGTGGTGTCGGAGATCTCGGACTTGATCCACGGAAATGTGAAAAGGCAACCGTTGTTATCATGGCGGTGGAGTGGGGTGCCATGTACGGGGATCTCTATGAGAAGGGTCTGAAGGCAATCACCGTATCGGTCCGCAGAAACCCGGCAGAAGCTCTTCCACCAAATGTCAAGAGTTTGAATTATCTCAATAACATCCTTGCCAAGATTGAGGCCAACTACAAGGGCGGAGATGAGGCAATCTTCTTTGATACCAACGGGTATGTCTGTGAAGGTTCCGGAGATAACATCTTTGTCATCAAGAACGGAGTCATAATCACTCCTCCGACCCTGAACAACCTGAGAGGTATCACCCGGATGGTTGCACTTGAGATTGCAGCCTCTCTTGGAATCACCGTGTATGAGCGCAATATGGGATACTACGATCTCTACAGTGCTGATGAGGTCTTTGTTACCGGAACTGCAGCCGAGGTCGCCCCGATTACCTGGATTGACGGACGGACTATTGGCAACGGTAAACCAGGTCCCATCACGCGTCAGTGCATGGAACAGTTCAAAACCGTGGTTCAGAAGGAAGGAACACCTATCGTATAGGTGAAACGACCATAATATTTTTAAGTACAGACGTAGACATCTTATGGCACAGCTGATATAGTGTAGTCCGGCCAATCATGTCGGCCTTTCACGCCGACGACTGGGGTTCGAATCCCCATATCAGCATTTTATCTAATATTGTTTTGTTAAGTATAATTTTCAATAGTGGAATCTCTTTTTTCTCGCATCATCGAATGCATTCATCATCATAATCTGTTATTCTTCTTTGAA
>CAZEWE010000160.1:0-5435 GCA_964515765.1 uncultured Methanospirillum sp.
TGAGCATGACCAGGCAGGTAGAGGCAAGTATCCACGCAGTTGCACCACTATCTAGTGTCATTATTAAATCACCTGATTGATCACCAGCATCGCTGATCTTGTATCAGTGGATAATTATCCTGTCGTTTGTTTGGATCAATTACCGAACTGATACTTTCAGTCATCCCCAGTGGGTCTAATCCACATGGGTAGTAAGAAGTTACCTTCCATCGTTTATAAAACTAACTATTAGAATAATTTGATACCGTAAGAAACAAACAGGGGAAATTGGAGAGAGAAAAGGTAGTAATCGGTAGATGAAATCAGTTTGCGAGTAGCAGGAAAATTTTATTTCATTCTTCTGCCATGACGCTTTTTCTTTTTTCTGGGTTTATCACCGGTTTCATTCTCCTTCCGGATCTTCTCCTTCGCAGCTTCTTCATCAGATGCGCATTCAAGATCTGCCAGAATATCAAGCGGGTCTTTCATCTCATTGACCAGCCGGATAATGCGGGATAAACGTTCAACACCAATAAAATGCTCAGCCATCACCCTGGCCAGAGGAGTCAGACGAATTACTCCGTTATCCCTTGAGATGAGCTTCTTGGTTAAAAGAAGCTCTTCAACCGGTTCTGATTCACCAACAAGGTACCCTTCAATCTTTTCAATGGAGCTCTCATCCCCTTTGCAGATGACAGCATTCGCGACATACAGTTCAGAGCTCTGCTCAAGAGTATACTGGGGGGCAACCTCTCCCATCTCCCCCTTTAAAAGACCCATGGCTACCTCTTCTTCGGTAAGCCGTGAACCCCTGATATAACTCCCACCGGGTTCAGCAAGGATCACCACCTTTCCAAGATCATGATAATCAGGTCTGCCGGCTCTTCCGGACATCTGGTAAAACTCCTGGACAGTGAGCCATTCTATACCCATGGCAAGAGAGTCAAAAATGACCTGGGATGCAGGAAAGTCAACACCTGCTGCAAGAGCTGCTGTCGTAACCACAGCACGAAGCTGGCCTTTCTCAAACTTCTCCTCTACCAGGCGACGTTCCGCCTGCGTCAGTCCGGCATGATAGGGTGCAACCCCGTCTCCTATCTTCTCTGCGATAATATGACACCGGGCACGGGAATTGGTGAAAATGATGGTCTGTCCGTGATATCCCTTATCAGACACAGTATTATACTCCTCCGCAACCAGGGTACGCTCTGTCGGAATCTTCTGCTCTCTTTCGGAAAAGATGAGATATCTTTCAAGGGAGACCGGCCGGTCATCATACCTGACAAGCTTACAGTCAAGCTTCCCGGCAAGGAGTTTTGGATGCCCAATCGTAGCACTCAGGTATAAAAACTGAGCTTTTGGAGATGTATGCTTCATCCGTGCAATCAGCCCGTCAACACGATGACCCCGGTCACGGTCTTCAAGCATCTGGACCTCATCAATGATCACCGTGCCAATATTGGTAAGGGACTCACCAAGCCTCATCAGGTGGTCTATTCCTTCATAGGTTGCGACAAGAATCCCGGCATCTCTGTTCCGGTTTGCTGGCCTTCGGTTATCTCTCACCTGGATCCGACTGGCCCCGGTAATAATTGACACATCGGTGAGATGCCCATACTTTTGTGAAAAACGCTCATATTTCTGGTAGGCCAGCGCGACCAGAGGAACCAGAAATATTACCCGCCCCCTCTTTTCAAGGTAATTTTTGAGCCCGGCCATCTCACCGATAAAGGTCTTCCCACTGGCTGTCGCAGAGACCACGAGGAGATCCTTACCATACAGCAGACCTGCCTCCACTGCCAGCTGCTGGACCGGCATTAAAGAATCAATGCCACATGCCGTAACAAATTCACGGGGAAACGGGAGCTCTTCTATTCTGGCGGTCTCCAACACAGGATGCGCTTCAAGGCGATCATAGAGCGTATTCTTGACCGTCAGCCGGTCAGGTTCAATCGTCGCAAGGACACGGTCTACACTCCGGTACTTTTCAAGAAGTTCATCAAGGTGGGTAAGGGCAGACCTTCCAAGCCGGCCCATATGCACCAGCTCTCTGCGCAGCTCCTTACGGGCACAATCCATGCAGATCTGCTCACCTTCACCAAACCCGACAGCATTCTTTTTGTCGAGTTCTGTGACCCGGTCATCCATCAGGCAGAACCTGCAGATTGCAACATACGAAAACTGTATCTGAAGATCCTGTAAAAAAGATTCGAATGGTTTATCTTTCGCGGTCAGGTAGATACGTGAGCGCCGGAGATGGGTGATCAGATCCTTACTGGGAGAGTTCCGATAACCACCGCTTTTGGTATGCCGAATCCGGTATTTTACCGGCCTGATGCCTTTGGGGGTATCCACCAGCTCAAGCATCCCGGTTATCCGGATATGATGTGTATCGATGTATAAAACCCGGTAATATTTCTTCGTCGGCTGAATTATCGCCTTCATGAAGACACCAGGTCATGGATCTCATAACTAAGATCCGCCTGCTCAAGTTGTTTGAGAAAATCTGTAAAAAATTCGTCAACTATCACAATGGCACATGGGATGCCATGCAGGGCAGCCTCAACCGATCCCTCACGTGACCCGAAATAGAGATCAGGCACACGGTCGATTTTTTTCAGGGAGACCCATGCCTCAAGGCCGACACAGGCTACCACCGTAACCCTGCTGATAACTTCTTTCAGAAGATCCAACCTGACTTTCCGGGAACCGCCCCGTTCCACCCGGGGGACCTTGCACACAAGAACGGTTGCCTCCCGATGGGTAATGATTCCTTCAAGTCCTGAAACCCCTGCATCCTCACCTTTCGGGGTATCTGATACAGACAGGCCATTTGCTGACTGGGGCTGTTTCGAGGCATAGAGGAGACCATTTTTCATATATACCCCGACAGGATCTCCGCTCTTAAGCTCCTCCGACGCTATAGCTGTCCAGACTGAAACCTGTTTTATGACATCGTTTCGGATATGCCGTGCATAAATTTCAAGAACTTCTGCATGGTGCAGGATCCATTCAACACCTTCCCTGGTAACTTCATACCTGCCCCGGCCCGGTGCCTTGAGCATGCCTTCCTCAGTTAATTCCCTGACATAATCCGAAATTGCCTGGGGAGTAACCCCAAGACCTGCCGCAATCTCCTGCTGCCGAATTGCAGGCTGATGTGCTGCAATATCTACCAGGATCTGAAACCTGGTAACATCGCGTTTGTTTTTAAGGATGGTGTATCCTGGATCATTCTCATTCATCCAAAACGACCAGACCCTGACCTTTTACATCCAGATGTGGAATTCTCTTAGCGATTCCTTTTATGAACACAGGCGAGACTCCGAATTTTCTCGCAATATCACTTATTGAGCAATTTCCCCGTAACAATTCAGCTTCTACGCTATCGCCTTTCATTCTGAGATCATCTCCGTTCGTAAATGCAATTGCAAGGAGATCCCCGAGATCTGAAAAATTACACTGAAAGTTCGCACGGACCTTACTATAATTCGCCCTGTATTCCTTCTCCGGCTTCTTACCTGGTTCAGGCATTCTCCATTTCTCCTCGATCAGATTTCCTTTCCGAAGCAGAAGCAGCCCATCCCTGACGTAATCCGTTCCGACTACATCACCCAGCTCCGTACGGGTCATCCAGTTCTTATTCAGGAGTTCGAGAATTTTCTTATAATGAGTATTATTAAATACCACGAAAAGGGGAACCAGTTCTACCGGATCATTCACAATCCGCACATGACCCGTCAATTCAAAACCCTATTATAATAACGTTGGATAAAAAATTAAAGGTTACTTGTACAAAAATGCCAAAACAGGGTCATATCATTATCAGGGGAATTGTTCAGGGCGTTGGTTTCCGACCATTTGTTTATGCCCGGGCAATTGCGCATGGAATCCATGGGTCAGTCTGTAACACCGGATCGGAAGTACAGATAGATGCATGGGGGGATCATTTTGACGATTTTCTCCATGACCTGAGAACAGGTCCGCCACTCTCCATCATAGACTGTGTTGAAGTGCACCCGCTGTCAGGAAATTCTCCCGACTCATTCCACATATTAAAAAGTCATGATGGTATCAGGACCGGCCTTATACCACCGGACATTGCAACCTGCCCTGACTGCATCCGTGACATTTTCACCCCAAATGGCAGATATGAAGGATATTTCGCGACATCCTGCGTAAACTGCGGACCCCGGTATTCAATCATCAAAACCCTGCCATATGACCGGGAGAGAACTGCAATGGATACATTCCCTCCCTGTGCGGGTTGTTTGGGGGAGTATACAGATCCCACAAGCCGCAGGCATCATGCACAGACGATCGCCTGTCAGGTGTGCGGACCTGAACTCGTTCTACATTCAGGTACCGGTGCTGTGATCAAGGAAGACAATCCGATAAAGAAGACTGCAGAACTCCTTGATGAGGGAAACATTATTGCAGTCCGCGGAATCGGCGGGTTTCATATCGCATGTATCGGGGATATGGCCAGGACATTAAAAGAGCGCCTTGGCAGAACTGAACAGCCCTTTGCCATCATGGCCAGAAAAGAATGGATTCTGGATAATACATGCATATCTCCCGATGAGGAAAAGATCCTCCAGAGTGAGATCTCACCCATTGTAATTCTCGATAAAAGAAATCCCAAAGCATTGGATCATATAAGTAATCTTCACACCCTCGGCTGCATGGTTCCTTATACCGGCCTGCATCATCTTCTCTTCTCTCACCTTTCGGCACCGTTTCTAATAATGACCAGCGCCAATGCCCCTGGGTATCCGATGATTACCATGCTCCCTGAAGCAGTCGATAAACTTTCAGGGATTACGGATTATTACCTCACCCATACCCGTGATATCATCAACCGATGTGATGACTCGGTTATCAGAAAAGGAACTATCATCCGCCTGTCACGGGGGTATGCACCGAAAAGAACGAAGATTGATCTTGGTGATACCGCCATCCTTGGAACCGGCCCAGAACTGAACGCCACCATAACCCTCTATACACAGGGGTTCTGCGTAACCTCACCCCATATCGGCAATGTCAGAAATCCGGGGACCTATGCATACCTGAAAGAGACAACGGCCTGCCTTCGTAATCTGATGCAGCCGGATATCAAAATAATTGCTCATGATCTTCATCCACAGTTCCTGTCTACCAGGTATGCAAAAGAACTGAGTGATGAAACCGGGGCTCTCCTCGTTCCGGTCCAGCACCATGAAGCCCACATTGCTGCAGCATATCAGGAAGAGTGTATCGGGATCGCAATCGATGGAGTGGGATATGGATCTGACGGGACCATCTGGGGCGGTGAGGTATTCCAGGGTTCTGCTCCCCATTATTCCAGAGTCGGTCATCTCATGCCGGTGCTGATGCCAGGAGGGGATCTTGCCACCATCTGGCCTGAACGAATGCTTTACGGTATCCTTCCTGATGATACGACCCGCCAGGTACTC
>CAZEWE010000161.1:0-5400 GCA_964515765.1 uncultured Methanospirillum sp.
TTTGCCGGGCACTATTGCCATGCGTATCATTCTCCTTATAATATCTGAATAAAAAAATTGAACATATGGTATACCAGGAGAGTGACATCGCTACCAGCTCACTTATCCTGGAATTTTTATCCGATAATCCGCAGGGGGCCAGTATCAGTGAAATCTCATCTGCCCTCCACCTGAACCGGAACCTTGTTGCAAAATATCTTTCCATCATGCATATGCAGGGAAGGGTTGAGCTTCGATCCTATGGAAAGGTGAAACTCTTCCGAAAAACCACACGGATTCCTTTCCATGCCCTTCCCCTGGTTACCCAGGGGTGTGTCATCGGTCTGGATCAGCTTTTGTATGTCAAGGAGGTGTTGGGGTACTGCAAGGAAATGACCGGATCAGAAAAGAAAGAACTGTTATCAAAACCATTTTCAGAAATATTTCATCCTGCATTCACCGATCCCATCGTGAAAAAATATATACAGGAATATCGGAATGGAGCAATAGCACCCCCTCTTTATAGGGAAATAGTCTGGCGTAAACGTGGATATGATCTGACCATAGTTCCCTGTATATTTGATGACGGAACACAGGGACTCGCCCTTTTACTGGCTGAACAGGCAAACAATGCTCCCTCGCATAAAAAAGAGAAGAATCACATAAGGACCTACCAGTACCTGACCCATGAGACACCGAACTTTATCCTCTATCTGAATGCTGAAGGAGATGTTCTGTATGTCAATGAATCATATGCCACCTATTGCAATGCCCGGGTATCAGATCTTCTGCATACCAATGGCATCCCTCTTGCCACCCAGGATGATTTCACCCGAATCAAAGATAATGTAATCAGGAACTGGTCTTTGAACGAACCGACAACCAGTGACATTCAGGTTGTCATGAACGACGGGTCTGTACGATGGCAGACCTGGGTATTCCACCCGGTCAGGGAGCAGGGTATCCTGACAGAACTTCACGGGTATGGCAGGGATATCTCTGATGAGCGTGAGAAAGAGAACCTCTACGTAAGACTGCAAAAAGAGTTCAATCAGGATGTTCAGGAGAAAACATCCGAACTTCGTGAGATCACGGCCCAACTCAGGAAGGAGATAGACGAACGAAAGTCACTAGAACTGGCACTGAAGAGAAGTGAAGAGAAATACAGGAACCTGACAGAGATTACCACCGATATCATCTGGGAGACTGATCTCTTTGGAACAATTGTATATATCAATCCTAAAGCGACATGCATCCTGGGATATTCATCTGAAGAACTGACCGGGAAAAAAATATGGGGAAAAATCAACCCGGATTACCGGAAAACTATAGAGAACTATTTTTCTGAGTCACAATGTTCATCCTTTGAACAAGTTGCGTTCCCCATGATCCGTTCCGATGGCTCTGAAGTCTGGATTGAGTTATCTGGTATACCCCTGGTTAATGAAGACCACCAGTTCTCTGGGTATCGTGGGATTGGCCGTGACATCACCAAATCCAAATTGATCGAAGAGCATAATCAAAGGCTTCGTGCCATTATTGAAAATACTCCCGATATTGTCAGAATTTCAGATATAAACGGAAATCTCCTGTATATGAATAAGGCAGGGAGGAAGATCCTGAAAATTTCTGAAACAGAGGAGATTACCAGGTATAATAATGCCAGTTTCATGAGTTCTGATGACTGGGCAAAAATTCTTGAAGGCAGGAGTATCGCTATCAGGGAGGGTATCTGGCAGGGGCTGACGAAGCTGATAGCAACCGACGGGACCATCATCCCGGTATCACAGGTGATCATCGCCCATAAGAAAGGCAATGGAGAGGATATGCTCTTTTCCACGGTGGCACGGGATATTTCTGACATAACCAGGTTCAGACATGAACTCGAAGATGCCAGCACCTATAGCAGAAATCTTATCGAAGTAAACCTTGATCCACTTGTGACCATCGGTCCAGACGGAAAAATTCAGGATGTCAACCATGCAACAGAGATGGTTACCGGATTTGCCAGGGAGAATCTTATCGGAACGGATTTCTGTTCGTACTTTTCCGACCCGGTTCATGCCCGGGAGGGGTACGAAAAGGTATTTTTACAGGGCTATGTCAGGGATTACCCACTTGAAATTGTCCATAAAGATGGCAAGAGAACCCCCGTTTTGTACAATGCTTCAGTATATAAGAATAAAAACGGCGACATTCAGGGAGTTTTCGCGGCTGCACGGGATATCACAGAGATAGAAAAAATCCAGAAAAGACTGGAGGATTCCTATGCATATACCCGTAATTTAATTGAAGCAAACCCGGATCCTCTCGTTACCATCGGCCCTGACGGAAAGATACAGGATGTCAATCATGCAACCGAGATGGCAACCGGGTTTCTCCGGGAGAACCTGATCGGAACGGATTTCTGTTCGTATTTTTCTGATCCTGCCATGGCCAGAGAGGGCTATGAACTTGTTTTTTCACAGGGCTATGTCAGGGATTATCCGCTTGAAATTATCCATACCGACGGCCACATAACCCCGGTATTATACAACGCATCAGTCTACCTGGATAAGAATGGGAATGTCCAGGGGGTTTTTGCAGCAGCACGGGATATTACCGTCCTGCGGCAAAGTGAATTCAGACTTGCACAGTCACGGGATTATTACCTGAAGATCCTGGATGAATTCCCAAACCCGATCTGGAGATCAGGAACAGATGCAAAATGTAATTACTTTAATAAAGCATGGCTCACGTTTACGGGGAGGACACTGGAAGAGGAATGCGATGATGGATGGGCAACCGGCGTTCATCCTGATGATCTGCAGCGATGCATAGACCTGTACCTCTCATCCTTTGAAAAACGATCTCCATTTTACATTATATACCGACTGCGTCATCATGACGGGACATATCACCGGATTGCTGACTATGGTGCCCCCATCTATGATCTGAAGGGAGAATTTACCGGATATATTGGATCCTGCTATGACCTGGATGGAAAGGAGGAACCATGATCCGAGTCCTGTATGTTGATGATGATCCCCTGCTCCTTGATGCAGGACGATTGTATATCCAGAAACTGAGTGATTTCACGGTTGATATTGCTGAGTCCGCAACAGACGCACTCACCAGGCTTGGTCAGATCTCGTATGATGCGATCATTTCTGATTATCAGATGCCGGTCATGGATGGCCTCTCGTTTTTAAGGCACCTCCGGGATAACAGAAATAACATCCCGTTCATCCTCTTCACCGGGAAGGGAAGAGAGGAGGTAGTCATTGAAGCACTGAATAATGGTGCTGATTATTACCTGCAGAAAGGAGGGCAGCCACGGGCACAGTTTACCGAGCTAATCCATAAGGTCAGACTTGCCATCGAGAAACGCCAGTCTGAAAAGCAGCTTCGCCGGTCACATCAGCAGATAAAGGACATAATTAACCATCTGCCGGATCCCACCTTTGCGATTAACCTGAAGGGTGAAGTAATCGCCTGGAATCGGGCTCAGGCTGCCCTTACCGGGCTTTCCGGAGATGAGATAATCGGGAAGGGAGACGGAATATATGCACTGGCTCTGTACGGGGACAACCGTCCGATGCTGGTGGATGCAATCCTCGATGAAAGGATTCCGGTTTCAGAGTATTATCGGGAAATATCCCGGGATGCAGACACCATAACCGCAGAGACATCATGGGTCAGGTCACCGCATAAAAACCGTATTCTCTGGGGGAAGGCAAGTCCGCTCTATGATGAAAACGGGATCATAACCGGGGCAATAGAGACCGTCAGAGATATTTCGGCAATAAAAAAGACTGAACTTGAACTGTTAAATTCCAATCAGAAATTGTCGGACATCATAGACTTTCTCCCGGATGCAACATTCGCTATCGACAAGAAGGGTGTTGTGATCGCCTGGAACCATGCCATCGAGGAGATGACAGGGGTTTTAAAACAGGATATCATTGGCAAAGGGGATTATGTATATGCTGTCCCGTTTTATGGTGAGAGAAGACCAATACTCATAGATTTCCTGTATAAGAACTGGGAGGAGATCAGGGATTCATATGACTATGTTCATGAGAAGAGTGGTCATATCATCGCTGAACTGTTCAACCAGAAGATGTACAGCGGCCAGGGCGCTTACCTCTGGGGGATTACTGCCCCGCTCATGGATGCACATGGTAATGTCATCGGAGCAATCCAGTCCATTCGGGACATTACTGAGCGCAAAAAGATTGAAGCTGAGATATTAAAACGAAATGAGGAACTCGCCACAGCCTATGAAGAACTGACCGGAAGTTATGAAGAGATAACGGCCAGCATGGATGAGATTAAGGCACAGAGAGATCAGACCGAGAGAAGTGAAACCAGGTTTCAAAGTCTTATCGAACATGTTCCTGATGGAATCATCATTCTGCAGGATGAACACATCTGGTATGCAAATCCTGCTGCTCGTGAAATACTCCGGTATAATCTTGAAGGAAAACTCATCGGCAAACAGATATCCGATATTGTAGACCCGTCTTCATTCCCAGTGTTCTCTTTTCAGTTGTCCGGTTCTGAAAACCTTCAAAGTTCGTACATCGAAGAATTTTTTATCAGATCTGACGGGAGAACGATTCCTGTGGAAGTTACCTCTTTTCTCTGTCCTGACCAGGAGGAAGGGAAAAAATTCGTTATCTTCAGGGACATATCAGAGCAAAAACGATCGGTAGATGCAATAAAACTGGCTCATAAAAAAATGCAGTTGTTATCCGGAATAACCAGGCATGACATCAGGAATCATATCTGCAGCATTGGAGCCTATCTTGAACTACTGACACCTGACACCCCACATGAAGAATTCCTGCCTCTGAAAGAGAAGCTGAATGCAGGGGTTAGCATGATAGAGTCAGACATTGAATTCTCAAAAGATTATGAACAGCTCGGAAGTAACATCCCGGGCTGGTTCTCCCTGAAGGAACTTTTTACCGCTGCATTTTCAAACCAGGATAAACAGGGTCTGTCCTGGTCATATACAGAACCTGACGCAGAGATCTATGCTGATCCCTTGATCACCAAAGTTCTCCCGAATTTAATTGACAATTCAATCAGGCATGGAGAACGGGCTACCCATATTTTTATCCACGTTGAATCATCACAGGATAATCTGAATATCATATACCAGGACAACGGGTGCGGAATACCGGATGATGTGAAAGAGCATATTTTCCAGATTGGGTTTGGTTCACATACCGGCTTTGGATTGTTTCTTATCAGGGAGATTTTGCAGATTACCAATATCACTATCACCGAGAACGGAACCGCCGGAAAGGGAGCTCAATTTGTAATCTCGGTTCCGAAGGGAAGGGTTCGCACAAACTCGTAATAAGGCACGCCGGTATTATTTTTCTCGCAGAGTATTTCACCGGTAATTCTAACAGCCAGAACATATAAGTG
>CAZEWE010000162.1:0-5400 GCA_964515765.1 uncultured Methanospirillum sp.
CTGCACCAAATACGGCATCCCGAAGGGAGACCTCGATCCGCATGAGAAGATCGTCACCCCGTCTCGGGCCCCGCTGACGTCCGAATCCTCCGAAGATGTCCCCGGCAAAGTCAAAGATATCACCAAAGCCGGAGAAGTCGGCGTTGAATCCTCCGCCATATCCTCCTCCGCCGTACGATCCTTTTGAGGCGTTGGTGAAGGCTTCATGTCCCATCCGGTCATACTGCGACCTCTTCTGTGCATCGGACAAGACACTGTATGCCTCATTAATCTCTTTGAATTTATCCTCTGCCCCGGCATCTTTGTTTACATCAGGGTGATATTTACGGGCCAGGCCCCGATATGCCTTTTTTATCTCGGTATCGTCGGCATTGCGGGACACGCCAAGGATATCGTAGTAATCTCCCGCAGCCATCCTTTATACTCACTCCTTTTTCTCAGTGAAGTCAGCATCCACGACATTGTCATCAGAAGCAGAGGAGGAGTCACCCTCTCCTTTCTGGGCTGCCTGCTCTGCCTGGACTTTCTGGTAGATCTTGGTGGTAACTTTAAAGACCGCCTCGGTGAGTTCTTCCATCTGTTTCTGGATGGCGTCTGAATCAGTACCTTCGAGGGCAGTCTTCATCTTTGCAATCTGGTCCTGGATGTTTGTCTTATCTTCCTCTTCGATCTTATCTTCACTCTCTTTCAGAAGTTTTTCTGCAGAGAAGACGGCCATATCTGCGTTATTGCGGATCTCAATCTCTGCCTTCTTCTTATTGTCTTCCTCTTCAAACTTCTTAGCATCGTCGACCATCCGCTTGATCTCATCATCGGAGAGTTTCTTGCTGCCTTTGATGGTGATTGCCTGCTCATTGCCGGTTCCCAGATCCTTTGCCGTCACATGGATGATACCATTGGCATCGATATCAAAGGTAACCTCAATCTGTGGGATACCCCGGGGTGCCGGTGGGATGCCGGTCAGCATGAACCGTCCAAGGGTGAAGTTGTCATTTGCAAGTTTTCGTTCTCCCTGCACGACATGGATCTCAACAGAGGTCTGATTATCTGCAGCGGTAGAGAATATCTGACTCTTTTTGGTTGGGATCGTAGTGTTTCTGTCGATGATCGGGGTTGCAATGCCACCAAGTGTCTCGATGGACAGGGTCAGCGGGGCTACGTCAAGGAGCACGATATCACTGGTTTCACCGGCAAGCACTCCTCCCTGAATTGCTGCACCGACTGCAACACACTCATCAGGGTTGATGCCTTTATCAGGTTCTTTTCCAAGGATATCCTTGACTTTCTGCTGAACGACCGGGACACGGGTAGATCCACCCACAAGCAGGACACGGTCAATCTCTGATGGCTTGAGTCCTGAGTCGGAGAGTGCCTGTTTCAACGGTCCGATAGTGCTCTCGACAAGGTCGGAGATGAGCTGTTCAAACTGGGCACGGGTCAGGTCTATGTCCAGGAATTTCGGTCCTGATGAATCGGTGGTGATGTAGGGCAGATTGACATTGGTCTTCTGCTTCTGGGAGAGCTCAATCTTAGCGTTTTCTGCTGCATCACGAAGACGCTGCATTGCCATAGGGTCCTTTGAAAGGTCTATCCCCTCTTTCTTTTTGAACTCGGCAACCAGGTAGTCGATGATCCGCTTGTCAAAGTCATCGCCACCAAGATGGTTGTTTCCTGATGTTGCCCGTACCTCAAAGACACCGTCACCAAGGGTCAGGATAGAGACATCGAAGGTTCCGCCACCAAGATCGTAGACGAGCACGGTGTGATCTTCTTCCTTGTCAATTCCGTATGCCAGTGCTGATGCGGTTGGTTCATTGATAATACGAAGAACTTCAAGCCCTGCAATAGTTCCTGCATCCTTTGTTGCCTGTCTTTGTGCATCATTAAAGTATGCCGGAACGGTGATGACTGCCTTTTTAATCTCCTCGCCAAGATATGCTTCTGCATCGGATTTCATCTTCTGCAGAATCATTGCAGAGATCTCCTGGGGAGTAAAGTTCTTCCCGGTGAGCTCAATCTTTTTGGGAGTTCCCATATCACGCTTCACAGATATGACGGTGTTCTGGTGATTGGTGATTGCCTGACGTTTCGCAAGGCTTCCAACCAGTCGCTCCCCCTCTTTTGTGAATGCGACAACAGACGGAGTTGTTCTGCCTCCTTCTGCATTGGGGATGACGACTGCTTTTCCACCCTCCATGATGGCCATGCAGGAGTTTGTTGTTCCAAGATCGATACCGAGGATTTTTTCGCTTGCCATAATGAATTTCCTATATATGAATGATTACTTCTGTTCGACTGGTGCTGTACCCTGCGAGACAACTACCTGGGCAGGACGGATCACTTTTTCCTGCAGGCAGTATCCTTTGCAGACCTGATCGCAGACTGTTCCTTCTTCCTGTGGTGAAGGGATCATCGCGATTGCTTCATGGCGGGTTGGATCAAATTTTTCACCGACTGATTCAAATGATTCGAGACCCTGTCTTTTCATCACCTGAATCAGGAGCTTCTGTATCTGAGCAAGCCCTTCGTGTGCTCCGCCCTCTGCCTGTAAGGCACGGTCCAGACTGTCTGCAACTTCAAGCATGTCACGGGCGAACTGGCCTATTGACTGTGATATCCGTTGCTCAGTATCACGGACGGAACGTTTTCTGAAATTTTCAAAGTCAGCTGCAAGCCGCAAATATTTGTCATTGAGGTCATCATACTCTGACCGGAGTAGGTCAAGGGGACTTTTTTCCTGCTCCGGAGGTGATCCTTCCGGAATCAGGGTATCCTCTCCTTCCTGATTCATTTCTGATTTTTTCTCATGATGAGTATCTGCGGAGTCGTTCATAGAGGTTCACCATAATTGTTGTAATGTAGTTCTATATATATGTATCTCGTTCTTCCTAATACGTATGTATTAATGTATCATTGCTCAAAACCCTAAAAATCTCATTATGCGAATATATTTTTAATATTTCAATAATTATAAGAATTTAGTTTTCCTGATTGCATTCACCTGAAGTTAGTGATGGGGCAGATGAGGTGAATCTCCATGAAAAACATGTACGCGCCGGTAGAAATTCTATAAATTCGGACCTAATGAAGAAAAAAGTCCACATTTCGATTTATTAATAAATACTATGTCTACTGCGGGGAGTTACCTCATCGTCAGGCCACCCGCAGGATCACAGATGACTCACTATAAACGATTCGGTTTGTGTTTTGCTCAATGCTGATTATACAATTTAAAATCCTGAAAAACGTGAAAATAATTACGCGCTCCAGTGGAAATGAAGGGGTTCCGATCAATTCAAATGCCCGAACCCTTCTGTACACTTCTGCTGTCACCCCGGGAGGATCCCCGATATACATCCTGACACAAATGACCAGTTCTTCTCCTGAGTCATGGAGGTACTCTGATCAATTTTGTCATAGATATCGAGCGTATCGGCGTGGATGAAATTTTTGATCCTCTGATCTGCTCTCCTCTCAGCATCGGGTGGGAAGAGGACGTCCCGGATAAATTCATCCCATGTGGTTTTATTTAGTATTCCGGACTCCCTTAATTGTGAAAACAGGATCATGGCATACAACTGACCGACCGGATATATCCAGTACGTCCCTGCGGTATCACCAACCAGGTGCGGAGAGCGAACCAGGTACCCGCCCTGGTCAGTCACCTTTACTCCGGTGATATCGGTATAGATATCTGCGTATGCTTCTCCAAATGATATTGTTTCAGGGGACTTCGAATATAGATGATCGACGATACCGATAACCAGGTCTCTTCCCAGCTGAAACCGGTGTTCTGGAGAGTAGGGGTCATACACTCTAGAATAATTGAAGATATGGTCTCCCTTCTGCATGTGAAGATTGGTATCCGGAGCCATAAGAATGCCCAGGACCTCCGGAGTATAGGCCACATACTCTAGCAGATGTGATGATGCTTCGGTCAGTTCTATTGGCAGAATAGCCGGGACCGGTGATGACTCCGCAGAACTTGTCAGGATCCTGGTAAAGAGATGACCCAGTTCATGAAAAAGCAGTGAATACTCCTCTTTATGAAATACCTTCTGAACAGGATCCTCACTCACGATGCCACTCACAATAAAGACCGGTGCAGGCAGACTTTTTTCAGTTTCATTATCATTCCCCTTTCCGGCAATGAGTGCGGTCATCCAGTTTTTAGTTTTTCCAGGTCTGTATTCGAGATCAAGGAAAAACCATCCCTTTGTTTCATCTGTCTTTTCATCAGAAACCCTGAAGAGGAGGACATCGGGAGCGTACACCTGAGCATCAGGCACGAGTTCTGTTCTGACGCCAAACAGGCAGGAGAGAAGTGTAATGGATCGGGTTATTGTCCGGTGATAGGGTAAAGAAAAATCTCTCTTGATTGATGAGTCATTTCTTTGCATTGAGGAGATGAGGGAGTCTATCTCATAGTCGTATACGTCTGTTGCCAGTGGATCTCTGGTCTTCTTCATTTGGAGAAGATCAGATACCACCGGATCTACCAGTTCTTTCACAAGGGGCGTGATCTCATCGAGCCTGGATGAAATGTCGGTTTCGTTTATCATCCATCCCTGTTCATCCGCTTTCAGGTCTGTCCAGGTTGAGTGCCCCTGAAGTGAAGCAATTGAATTCCGAAGAATTGCAGTTTTTGTGAGTATATTGAGATTTTCGGTAAGCGGGTGATTTTCCCTGATATTAATTAAATACTGGTTCTGCAGGGATCCCAGGTCCTGATACAGGGATGACAACCGTGTTTTCTCTTCATCAGATATGAGAGCCCCGCCTAATCTGAAAAACCGGTTCTCCTGTTCATACAGCCATCTCCCATACTCTGATTCCGGTTTTATCTCTTTTATGCTGCGGTACAGGTCATCTTGTAATGCGAGGTTCCGGATATATGCATCCCGTTTCTCTGCGGCAATGAGAGCAGCGTTCTGAAGATCCTGGTCCTGATACAGGCCGGCAAGGATCTGATATTTCAGGAGACGGCTATCAAGTCTTGTCAGTATCTCTTCAAGTCTGAAAATCGTATTGGTTTCATTCCGTTCATTGGCAGGAATAGAAAGAAGGGATGCAATCTCCTGCTCTGCCTGAGAGAGTGCAGCATTAACTTCCTCATCAATAGCCTGTGTTGTCAGCGGAAATGTGATTCCCGGATGCACTCCGGAAACAGAATGGGGGTTTTCGCTCCGATCTCCGGATGCCTGACTGAACAGGAGGGTAAGGAGTATGAAAAAAACAATTAAAATGTCTCTTTTATTCAGGACCTCCATGATTCTTCCTCCTTGTTTGAAAATCCCCGATTCCTGGATCGATGAGTACTTATAGCCTTAATGAGAATAACCAAATCAGGGAAGATCTATGGGATCACAAGGACGTAAAATTGTCGGCATGGATGTTGAT
>CAZEWE010000163.1:0-5385 GCA_964515765.1 uncultured Methanospirillum sp.
TTTTTCTGGTTTACCCTGATCGTCTGTATTGCACTCCAGACTGATGCATGCCAGACATCACACATCACGATATTCGGGACACCAAACAGTGCTGCCGTGATGCCAAGGGTTCCTGGTCCTGCACAGGCATCTATGAAAACATCAGGATGCAGCCGTCTGACATGCTCCTCAACCGTGAAAACCTTGGGATCGATACCCTTCGGAAATTCAATATGCATATCAGCCTGTTTCTTGATGACAACCACGGGCCCTTTGCCGGAAAGAAAGATGTCAGCCCTGACATCACATCCGCAGAGCAACATGCCTTCATGTATTGAGTGTTCCCGCCCGCTGAACACATCGCCCGGACCCGGGATCTCATGGGCATGATAGACGATACCCAGGAGCTCGGGGACTTTCCTGTATATCATATGAGCAACCGGTGCCGGGATGAGGTCAGAGATTATCAGAAGAGAACGGGGAGGCAGCATCGGAGGACGGCGAACAAAGAGACCGGGGGAGATGAGTGGTGTGCCGATGGATGAGAGAGGTTCGCTGCCATGGAAAATGCCTTCTTCATGCAGGACCTGATAGATGTCTGCCATCACATCATCGATAAACCGCCGGTTACACTGGCATGGACCTGGAATGACCTCTCCGGAAGAAACAGGTCTGTCTTTTTGCCGTGGAAGCGGGTTACATTGAGGACAGGGTGCGAAAAACTGTGAGGGTCGTGAAGTGATATCTCCAGGACAGATGATATGGTCCTCACCACAACAGGAACACTTCATTGAAGTAACATAATCATCTGTACTTAAAAAATACAGGTCATGGGCCTGATGCGATTCGAACGCATGACCGCCCGGTTATGAGCCGGGCGCTCTCACCGCTAAGCTACAGGCCCAAAAAATGAGACGCCGCCAACAGGACTCGAACCTGTGACAAACTGGTTAACAGCCAGTCACTCTACCAACTGAGTTATGGCGGCTCAGATGTGCTCTAATACGTGTGATGTAATTGTTAATAAATATGATGGTGTTCTCGTGACGAGACTCAGGGCTGCTTCATCATGCTTACAATCCGGATAATCTCGTCGATATCCTCATTCAGATGCATGAACATCTCTTCTGCTTTTGGTGTCACGATTGCTCCGGCACTTGAGGCGCGAATGTAGCCACTGCTCTCAAGAACCCGGAGTGAATACCGGATCCGGTGCTGGGGGACACCTAATAGTTCAGATAATTTGATGATACCGATGGGCTGATGACTTGCAACAGCCCGGAGAACCTCGATATGACGTGATGCGAGGCTGATATCTTCCTGGATCTTCTCAAGCATCGAAGTTTCTGCACCTCTTACGCATGATCACTCAGCCAGGCTTTTGTTTTATGATAATTCCGTGTGAAGAGCACGGTCAGAATTACTGCCAGGATAAGGCTGATTACTGCTCCCGGAACTCTGTATGCCTCTGGAAAGAGAAAGAACGCAATCGGTACCAGTGCAAAAAACAGAATAACTCCGTTCAGTATAACGGTAAGGTGCCAGAATCGCCACCTGAACTGCTCTTTCGAAGCATCATCCATTATAAATACATCACGTTTCGCGTAAAAGTACTTGTGGTCTGACTCAAAACCTGTATGAGATGGACAGCCTGGATGACCTGATCAGGGGTGCCGGCGCAGCCGTATACTGCCTGCATGCATCATCGGAGAATGCAGCGATGCGGCACATGACCCGGTTTGTAACCCATGATCCGGTCACAATACTCAAAAGACCAGATACCCTCCCTCTCATGATAGTCCCCCAGATGGAAGCAGAGCGGGCCATGAGAGAATCTCCTGCTGAAGTCCTGACCCGGCAACAGGCAGGATACCTGGAGATATTTGAACATGAAAAAGACCCCTGGAAGATACAGGCTGAAATGATCCACCGGCTTTCCAGTGGTCCGTACCTTGTTCCTCCTGATTTCCCAACCGCCCTTACCCGTGCTCTTGAGCAATATAACACCGTATATGTAGATTCATCATCCAGCCTTTCCGCTCATCGCGCCATGAAGACTCCTGAAGAGATTGGATGGATCACCAGCGCACAACGGGCTGCAGAAGCTGCGATGGATAAGGCAGTCAGCATGATCAGATCTGCAGACATCAGATCCGGGGTGCTCTGGCATGAGGATGCTCCACTCACATCAGATCGGGTCAGGTACGAGATGAACACGATCATGCTGGCCTATGACTGCACTGCAGAGGATACCATTGTGGCATGCGGACCGGAGACTGCAATGCCTCACTGCACCGGGAGCGGATCGCTCAAAGCACATGAGCCTATCGTGATTGACGTCTTTCCCCGTGACAACAAAACCGGATATCATGCAGATATGACCAGAACCGTCAGCAGGGGAGAGCCGTCCGGAAAGGTGACTGAGCTCTATGAAACGGTGAGGGATGCTCTGCTCATGAGTGAAGGTATGGTGCAGGAAGGGGTGACCGGAGCAGCATGTTATCAGGCTGTGCGTGACTTTTTTGCGGAACTTGGATACCCGTCAGACACAGAAGGTTTCATTCACAGCCTTGGTCATGGTGTCGGTCTTGAGATCCATGAGCAGCCTTCCCTTTCTGGAATGGGGGGAGAGTTACAGGCAGGATCTGTCATCACCCTGGAACCAGGTCTTTATTACCGGGACACTGGTGGTGTCAGGATTGAAAATCTGGGAGTAGTTGAAAAGACCGGCTTTTCAAGAATTACGAATTATTCTCTGGAGATGGTTTTGTGAAAGAAGAGATATTTGACCGGTATATGCAGGCAGGAGCAGCAGCGAAGAAAATCCTGTCTGAAGGTGCCCAGCGGATTCAGGTTGGTGCTTCACTCCTTGATGTGGCAGATTTTGTTGAGAACTCAATCCTGGAGGCGGGTTTTGGTATTGCTTTTCCGGTAAACATCTCCCTCAATGAAGCAGCAGCCCATGATACTCCCTCACCTGATGATACTCGGACCTTTGCCAAGGGAGATATGGTAAAACTGGATCTTGGTGTCCACCTGGACGGGTATATCGCTGACACGGCCTGCACCGTTGACCTTGGGGATCAGCCGCTCCTCTGTGAAGCATCAATTGTTGCGCGTGATGCTGCCATTGCAGCGGTCAGACCTGGTGTGACCATTGGTGCTCTTGGAACCCTCGTTGCACACGAGATAAAAAGCCGGGGGTTTTTGCCGGTTGCCAACCTCACCGGTCATGGATTAGATCAATACTGCCTGCATAAGGGCCCGAATGTTCCAAATATTCCGGGGTCCGGCGGTGCTGTTCTTGAAGAGGGGATGGTTCTGGCAATCGAACCCTTTGCAACGACTGGTACCGGTTTTGTACATGATGGGAGAAGAGAGGAGATCTTTTCCCAGCTGGTAAGGCGTCCGGTCCGGCTCCCTGCAGCCCGCAAGATCTTAAAGGAAATTGAGGGCCGGAATGGGATGCCATTTGCCAGAAGACATGTTCATGTGAAATCAGCAGATCTCGCTCTCTCCCGCCTGATTCATGATGGCATCATCAGGTCATATCCGGTTCTGTCTGATGTTCCCGGCTCATATGTGTCACAGGCTGAACACACCATGATAGTAACCGGTGATGGCTGTATAGTTACCACTGCATGATAGCGATTCTTCAGTGATGAAAACGTAGTATAAGGATTATCGAAATGACCCGTGATGAGGAGATCCTGGACCTGATTGAACTGCTCCTGACTGCCGAGATATTTAACCAGCATTCAAACCTGAACGTCAACGATCTGACTCCGGTTGCCCGTGAAGTGTATGGAATTCATTCCATAGACGGAGAACGGACACCTGTTGTCGTTGCCGAGAGTGCTCTGCAGCGTGTGCTTGGTATTCCTGATGCGCACCTCAGGCTGGACAAGCATCCTCTCACGTTATACGAGGAGTTCGGGCACCGGCTACGGATAACCTCGCTTCCCGCTGGTCTTACCTGGTTTTTGAAAAACGGAGGGCGGGCACGGGTAGAGAAAAATCCTGCACTTGCCTGGTTTGCACGGGAACAGGATCCAACTCTGGGCATCTCTTATGAGAGCGTCAGAGACTTAAATCCCCGGTTTGAAGACAGCAGGATCTATCTGGACCGCAGGATCTCCCGGATGCTAGCTGAAGATGACAAGCTCAGGTCAGGTCTGGATCTTATCATCATCAGCGCACCGGAGGAAGTGGAACAGACAATTGATGACATTATCTGTTCTGCGGATCAGCTCAGCCGGATTGTCAAACTGAAGGTTGCACTAGAACACCTTGAGTTTCTGAAAAGCCGGCGGGTGTATGAGATTGGAAAACTGCTCTTCATCGGTCCACCGGGTACCGGAAAGACCTCCCTTGCCTTTGCCCTGACACGGGTTCTTCATATGCCGATTCTTGAGGTCAGGCTCTCGATGGTCACATCCCAGTACCTGGGAGAGACATCAAAGAACATTGACCGGATTTTTGATGTGGCACGCCTGTTGTCTCCCTGCATCCTCTTCATCGACGAATTTGATTTTCTGGCCAAGAGCCGTATCGGGGATGACCACGGGGCCATGAAACGGGCCGTGAATGCGCTCCTGAAGAATATTGACCGTATCAGCCTGATTCGGAACAAGGTCCTCCTTATTGGTGCAACAAATCACCCCCAGCTTCTGGATGAGGCAGCATGGCGGCGGTTTGATGAAGTCATCCCCTTTGACCTGCCAGACCTTCCCACCCGTGAGCTTATCCTACGCCGCCTGCTTACTGACTCTGATACAGAGGTTGACATTTCACAAGTTGCTGAGAAGACTGAAGGATTCTCTGGTGCAGACCTGAAGATGCTTGTCCGTGAGGCAATCCTCTCTGCGCTAACAGACGGGCGGACAGATCTCTCCCTGGAAGACATCACCAAGGGTGAACTTCTGATTAAAACACGTGACGAGCATAGAGCCAGGAACTGGGTCTGATGCAGATCAGAATCCTGGGCTCCGGGGATGCCGTAGGGACACCGCATGTCGGGTGTCTTTGTAATAACTGTACCTATGCACAAGAGGCAGGAATCGAGCGACTGCGGACATCTCTTCTGATCACAAACGAAAACCACAACCTCATCATCGATACAACGCCGGATTTGAGGCGTCAGCTCTTACAGGCCGGGTCACCAAAGATTGATGCCGTCATCTGGACTCACGGGCATTATGATCACTTCATGGGGTTTGGGGATTTTTACCGGGTCCAGAGGATCCCACCAGTGTATGCTGCTCCCCAGGTTCTTGCGTCATGCAGTCCGGTCTTTCACTTTCTCATCAGAGAAGAGCGGCCGGTTGAGGTTTATACGCCGTTCATTACATGCGGGCTTGAGGTCACTCTGGTCAGGGTTGAGCATCCGAATATCTACACCACAGG
>CAZEWE010000164.1:0-5371 GCA_964515765.1 uncultured Methanospirillum sp.
TATTCACAGGTAAGGCACCAGACCTCTTCATTCCACCCGACCAGCCGGATAATATTCAGACACATATCCCGTATCTGATACCTGCCAAATCGTGATTTATACGAATATAACCCAATCCGTGACTTAAACCTCGAGGGATCGTCGGAAAAGTACCCCGGATACTCCCTGACTATCCGGTCAAACTTCTGAGGCTCTTTCTCATAGACGATTTTGACCGTGTGTTCCAGAACCTGGTACCAGTACTTGACTTCATACGTTGTCCCTGCTAAAGACAGCATAGTTGGCCGGGCCATCTTTGGTATCTCACCCTGCCGCATACAGGAACCAGGAGTCGCAGAGGGCTTTGGGATCTCAGTTTCAGAGGCTTCACACCGTGCCCAGATCTTGACACAGAACGCAGCCAGAACACCAGAACGCTGATCAATCTGGTACCTTCTCCAGAACCTGATATTTTTCATGCCGGCATTCATCATCAGGTTATCAAGGACATACCACGCCTTCTTGACCTCGAAGTCGGCATTTTTTATCGCCGGGTTCTCCTGTGTAATCGTCAGGTTTCCAAGCCGGTGCACAAAGTCGGCATGGACAGAAGACCAGTCAGCACCAAGATGCTCCTTCCAGTTTTCAGAGAGTGATTCAGGCATGATATGATCGATCATCCTGACCTCAGCCTCATCCTCAAAAAGAGCATATGACGCAGCAGGATCAGAACCCCGTGGCTGACTTGAAAAATACTCCTCAAGCCGTTCCAGGATGACAAATGCCAGTTCATTGTCAGAACCCGGCTGACAGAGATCGCTGTACCGGAGATGATCAGTGAACTCATCATCATCAGGCATATCAAAGGGAGCCTGAAGAGATGCGATAAATGATCTGGTCTCTTCGGTGGTAAGATAACCGGCACCGTCTGTTGCACCCCGACAGAGGATCTCAAACACTTCCTCATAGACTACATCAGACCGCTGGCAGACCATCCGCCGAATCAGGTAACTTTCGACACAGGTGAGGATCTCAAGTAACTCTTCATCTGAAAGGAGGGCACCAGGAGTTCTGATCCGATCATTTGCTGCCAGCAGGAGAAGAAGGAATGGGGCAGGAGTGTTATCGCCAATTCGTTTGATTCGGGTGAGGGATTTGCACACCTCCTTCCTGACCCTGCTATCCCCGTCAGCCTGTTCTGGGAAGAGGATGAGCCGGTAGTATTCGGAAAACCGGCTGATATCCCGAAGTAACAGGCGGACGTCATCTGATGAGGCCTGCTGATACCGTCTCCGGATCTTCTCAAATATCTCTCCATGCCGTATAATACGGCCTTCCTTCATGCAGAAGTGTCGGATAAAGGATGAGATGAGAGCCTGATCATTATTCAGCCGCTCTTCCATCGGCTTCCAGAACTGGTCATACTGAGCCTCCGCAATCTCCTGACTGTCCAGATGGGCAAAGAAGAAATTCCGGATAAGGTCAGACTCCTCAAGAGGCACTCCCCGGTAATTTAAGGCCTCAAAAACCTGGTTCGGATTTTCACCCTCATCCAGCTCAATATACACAACACAGAGGTCCTCAGTTATCACTTCCTGAAGAGCATTCAGATCCATCCCGGAAAACCGGTCCAGCTGCCACCAGTAATAGTCAAAACACTCAACTATCCCTGAATCCTGGTCAAAGACATAATCTTCATCAAAAATATGAAATAGCGCGTTTTTATCCACACGTGTCGGGATGACGACATACTGCCCTTCTCCGCTTTTCGGGGCATTCTTTAAAAAATCTGATATCTGATCATAGAGCTCATTCAGCCCTTTTTCCCGTGCAAAGGCCCTGATGACGGCAAGGATGATGCTGATTGTGGTGATACGCTGCTGGCCGTCGATGATGACATATTTATCAAGGTTTTTTTCATACTCCCTGACGACCACAATTGAACCCAGAAACCGGGCAGGGGATTTCTCGGTTTCAGTACGAAGAGCATATTGTTCCCTGATATCTGCCCATAACTGCTCCCACTGCTGCCGTGACCATACGTACGGGCGCTGAAACAGCGGGACCTTGTATTGTTTTGCCCCGTTAAATAAGTCCCAGACTGATGCCTTGGTCGCTTTCATTCACTATGAATCCCATTCAAAATTGAACGTACTCATGCTTTTAACCACCGGTTAAACCAGAAGGGGCGTCAAGAAGGATATAACAGATACAATTTCCGGTGATTCAACTATGGTGCTTTGAATAACGCACTATATCAGCAGGGGAATAAAATCGGCGGGAAAAAATTATGAGAGAATTTCAGCCAGTTTAAACTGGAATGGTCCGAGCTTGCCTTCGTAGTTACCGGCACTGATAAACGAAACACCCGGAACCTTGACTGCAGCCTTGATACCTGCTGCCATTGCCTTCTTGACTGCGGCTTCGTCAACACCATTGATGACAAGCTCATAAATGGACTTGACACCTTCAGGGACTTTGGTATCCGGCACTTTCTCGCGGATGGTCGGGCAGTACTGCTCATTGGTTGTTGCCGGAATCGGGAACTTGTAGTTCTTTGAACCGACTTTGGACCCGGACGCAACAATACCACCGGCAAAGCTGGTGATAGTGCCTTTTACTTCCAAAATTGCATCTGCAGCTGCCTTTGCTCCCATGAGAGCGGTCATCTGGTTATCTGCCATGACAAAGAAGTTGCCGCCGGCGACACCCTTAACCATGCCAAAGATCTCCTCTCCAACATAGTCTCCTTCCATGATCGGGATCTTCCAGCACTGCCGTCCGCCAACATCCACCTTGGACTCGAACTTGTCTCCAAAGAAGTGAATCTTGATATCGAACTTCTCTTCTGCGTCAGGCATGCCGTTAAAGACAGAGGTGGTTGCTGCGGTAAGGACACACTCAGCAATACGCTCCATGACCTGCTCAGGAACTTTCTTCTTTGAGGCACAGATCAGAATAGATACACCCGGACGTCCGTCAGGGGTCTCATCTGCACTCACAAATCCTTCAATACCTGCCTCACAGGGACAGCCGATTGCAGAGGTTGCAAACCCGGTTGCCTCAGTTGCAGCAGTCATGGCCCATTCGCGGGTTACTCCGGTTATTATGACCCGTGATATCCATATTGGAAATCCTTCAGCAAATGTGTTATCAATTGGTACACCGTTCAGTTCCATTACGGTTCCTCACAAAGAGGTCATCTGTCAGACCAATAATGGTTGTGAATTCGATCTGATACCAGGTGACTCCCGGACCCTCAGTCCGTGTCTATTCTGCAGGCCTCAAGCACATCATATCCCCGTATCGGCTGCGACGGGTCAGCAGTGGTAACAAGAGTGGACAGGGCCAGCACTGAATCAGGTAATTTCATCCCAAACAGGTCGGTGGACTGAACTTCATGGGAATGGGTCTGCACCGTTTTCCTGACCGTCCCCCGGTTTATGACGATACCCATCCGGTTCATGAGAACTGCCGCATGGGAAAAAGTATGGTCCTCGGAGAGAGACAGGCAGAGATCCACGATGGGTGATCCAAACCTGCTTTTTTCATAAAATGGCGCTTTGGCATAGCAGAGCTGACCACAGTCCCGGCAATGAAAGCGCTTGACATAAACATAGATGTGTTTCTCCCCTTCCGGAGAATATACCGTTGAAAAACGCCGTTGTTTCATATCATGGCTGACCACCATCCCAAGACAGTTCGGACAGGGAAGGGAGTCAGTAAACTGGACCCCCGACACTCCGGTCACTGCCTGATAGACCAGGTCAGCAATAATCGGGGAGATAAACGGTTGGCGACGCATCTACAGGATAGTACATTCAGCCTGTCCGGTTTTTAAGTATGACGATGTGCATCCGGTGCCCCAAACCTGGTGAGGAGTCGCCAGAGGAGTATTGTCAGCGTTATAGAATACATGACCTGCAGCAGGATGGTCCACGGAATTTCTATGCTGAAAAATATGATTAGCGTATAAACAGGAGTCAATATGGAGACAATGTCCTTTTTTTCAAACAGAAGCGCAAGAGCAGCTAACACACATGAACCAAGAACGCAGCCCCAGATAAAACTCCCTTCATTTTCAATTATACCCATGGAATGCAGGAGAAAGGAAAAACCAATCCCGGCCCATGGAAGGACAAGTGACAGGACACATAAAACCTTTTGGAGCATTGTCAGGTTCCGGATATGGAAAATATCGGCAGTATTCATCACCATTATCCTGTGACGGAATGGATGATGAAATGTCCGGATTATGTTCAGGACCTTCATCCGTCAATCACCGATGAGGGTGTCACTTCTGGTACGATAGAAATGAAATCTCATATCCTTGGACTATTTTTGTAAAATTGAGCATTTCAAGCCGGGATTATTTTCAAAAGTGTTTAATACTATCACAAAATACTTAATGTTTAAGCCTGCAAGGCGTGTTGTGTGGCCTTGAATCAGGCAGACTCTGTGAAGGTGTAACTAACTATGGTATTTCATCCACCCGTACAAATAATCGCCAAGGGAGCGGGCGCTGGAAAGTATAAAGCGGGCCTAGAATGGTGGAACATGATCATCCGTGGATTCATGTCCGGAGCATACATCGCAATGGGTGGTGCTCTCGCTTGCGTCTGTTCTACTGCTGTTGCAGATAACCTGGGAGCTGGGTTTGGTCAGCTCATTCTGGGAGCAGTGTTCCCTGTTGGGCTTATTATCACCGTCCTTACCGGTGCAGAACTCTTTACCGGTGACGCAATGCTTGCACCACTCGCAGCATTCGTTCACAAGGTCAGCTGGGCAAAAGTCCTGAACCTCTGGATCTGGGTTTACATCGGAAATCTTATCGGTTCAATCTTTTATGCATATATCATGGCAAACGGACCGTTTGTCTCATGGAATGCTGCAGGACTTGCAACCGTCAATGCCTTTGGATTACGGGCAGTAAATATCGGTATTGCAAAAGTCAGTTATGTTGGAATGGCAGGCATGTGGGCTGCGTTCCTGAAGGGTATCGGATGTAACTGGCTCGTTAACCTCGCTATCCTGCTTGGTATCTGTGCAGATGATGCAATTGGTAAATTCTTCGGAATCTGGTTCCCGATCATGGCTTTCGTCTCAACCGGATTCGAACACTGTGTTGCCAACATGTACTTCATACCCGCCGGTATCATGACGGCAGGATACCTGAATGCAGAACAGGTCGCAACAATTACTGCAGAAAAACTTGCGACACTGAATTGGGTTACGATGTGGACAAACAACATCATCGTTGTCACTATTGGAAACATCGTCGGTGGTCTGCTCTTTGTAGGTATCATCTACTGGATTGCCTTCAAGAAAGAGATCGAAGCACTTGAGTAATTTCACACCCTTCTTTTTTTATGCAGTTTCTTCCAAGAAAGAT
>CAZEWE010000165.1:0-5365 GCA_964515765.1 uncultured Methanospirillum sp.
TCCTGGAGATAACAGGGAGTATCATATTCCCTTTATGGTCCCGTTTGTTCAGCCAGGAACATATGCATTGACTATCAGTGGAGAGCAGAAATTGCGAGATGGAAACAAGGGGATCTTGTTTGGAAGTATGAAATCAAAAACGATGATAGAGGTGAAACAACCCAGACCAGGGACCGGGGCAAAGATGTGTAATTGCAGATAAGTTATCTGAAAATTTTATCTCTGAAATAAAATATTCCAAAGATACCGATCCCTGTTAAAAGATATAACTCCGGATGGCTGAAAAGAAAAGAAAGATCCGACGTTTCTTCATCTTGATAGTACGTATAGTCTCTCTTTAATTTTTCCAATAGATTCGTTTGATCAGGATTAAGAGCGGACTCGGGAATGGAATCAAGTGTTTCTTTTGCTTTCGCTATCTTTCCCTGACGCATCCGGGTCTCCGCCAGACCAAGGGAAGCGTCAATATTTCCAGGATCGACCGAGATGCAATTTTGAAACGATTCTTCTGCTAGAGCATAATCCTGTAGCTTTGAGTACAGTTCACCTTTCTGATGGAACACATGGGGATCATTGGTGGAGACTTTTAAGTCCTCAAGTTCCCGGATAGCGTGATCAGGCATATTCATGGTTGAAAATACTTCACTTCTCTTTTTTCTGAGAACATCAGAATCCACCAGGTCCGTTTCATTTTGAATGGAACGATTCCAGGCATCGAGTGCAGAATTGAAATTCCCTGTTGCTCTGTATGCATCGCCAGTTTTTCTCGAAATATCAGGGTTTTCGGGGGCAATCTGTTCTGCAAGCAGATAAGTATGGAGTGCCGCGTCATACTCACCATTTTCCATGAACTGGTCCCCTTCCTTTTCTAATTGCACAGGAACTGATGATTCCAGGGGTCCGGCACCGTACTCCTGATACTGATGGGAGACGGATTTTTCCTGCATATTGCGAACTGGATTATTCTGAAGATCTTTTTCCAGATTTTCAGCACCTTTGCCATCTATCGGATGAATGAACCGCTCGGTACCATGCATATCACCGACTTCTACGAGGGGAGAAGCAAAGGGGTCATCACAGGCATCCGGATTGAGCAGGCATCTCCCAGTTTTAAAGGCATCTTCTGCTTCCAGATCTCTCCCCATATCAGCCAGCACCGTACCTTTCCAGAGCCACCCATAGGGCCAGGAGGGATCTATTTGGATAAGTAATTCAAATAGCTGAAGAGCAGCATCCCGATCACCGGAGTTATACATATCAACACCTTCCGCAAGAAGATTTTCAGATTCAGCAGAAGAGGCAGATACAGCGGGAAAGAGAAGAAAAACAATAAGGACAATCGCGATAAAACCTACTGAGGAAATCTCATTAAGAACCATGTTTCTTTATTTTTTGAAAGAGCGTAGCAGAATGTCCATTTCCTGAATCATTTCACGAATATTCCCATACCGTTCATTTTTGTCAGTATGTAATGATTTTTGGATTATTGGATCATACACTTTATAATCTGACCGAAAATGAGAGGGGAGGCCCCCGGCTTTCTCATAATTTTCAGGCACCTGTCCGGATAAAAGATAATAAAAGATCGCCCCCACCTGATAAATATCTGTTTTTTTACCAGGATTGCCAAATTTTTCAGGATTCTTCTGCTCAGGGGCAATAACCCAGCAATCATCAGGGATGCCGGACTGAATCAGGGCGGATGTATCAAACCCGGAGATTTTGGGATGCAATCCATCATCAAGAAAAATCGCCGATGGTTCAAGGAGATAGTGACGGACTCCCTGTCTGTGAATATAGTCAATTCCTTCTGCAAGTCCCCGTACAATACGCAGTGCTGCACGGGCAGGTATGGGCACTTTCAGATCTGCAAGCGAATATACTCTCTTTTTCGATTGTAATGCACCTGAGGGTAGATCAAACTCCATGAAGTAAACCGGGTCACGTTCCCAGAACTTGATCTGCATGATGTTCATGTGCTTAAGTGATCGCCAGGCTTGAATCTGTAATTCTACCTGAGAGGGTGGCATCATCCCGGAACCAAGAACACGGACTGCAACAGCCTCATTATCAGTGGACCGCAATGCCCGGTACACAATTCCCAACCTATCTGATGAGAGTAACGCAGACGGTTTATAAATTGGCAGTAAAGAGTCTGGAAATCCAGTTAGAGGGGTTGAGGAGGATGGTTGTGGGGTAATACCAGTTTGGGTAGCCACTTTCCTTCTTAAATCAGGTTCACTATCATGCATGTCAGATGAATCCATTTTATCAGATTCATTCGAACGATTCATCTTTTTCTCAATCAGATCCCGATAACGCTTTAAAGTGATATCTCCATTACACAAATCTATCTGCTGGTTAAACCATTCCAATGATTCTGAGTATTTTTTAGAGAAGAATAAATATATCCCTTTATTATAGGGTACCCGAACGGATAATGGGAATGAATTACCATTTTCAGCAAAAATTAGTAGTTGTTTATAAATAGATGGTTCATCCTGATCAGGAACATCCATTTCCAATTCAATCTCTCTTTCTTCTCCGGAAGCAAGATTGATCGAATCAGTCTCAAGAGAAAACAGATTATTATTTTTTATCTTTATTATCGCGACTATTCTCCCCTTTTTCTGAATGAAGCGTTCAAAAAACCAGGAAACATCAAGATCTCTGGGCATAATGCGATACTGAAGGTGAATGACCCGGCTTTTTTCTTTTCCGTCACCATCAATGTACGAAACCTGCTGGGTAACCTCACAATCTCCGGGATTATCATCAGCAATCTCCCGGAATAATATTTTACATAATCCCGGATCAATACGAATGGTATCAACAACAATCGGTTTCTTGCCCAAATTGATCACTTTATATTTCAGTGATTTCTTCTCCCCCTGTTTAAATAATCCCGCGACAGGATCAAACCTCACTTCATCAGCTGCAGTCCTTCTTCGTGTTTCAACAGCAAAATCGCGGCCACTATCTTTTTGTATTGAACATGGGAGAACATGTGAAATCACAAATTTTATTCTTTTGATCTCTCCGGTAATAACCACAATCGAAATAACCGCTACAATTGTCAGGGTAATTATCAGCCCGAGAACAATGAAAAAATTTGATAATATCAGGGTTAGGATTGGATTAGAATTTTCAAGTAAGAGCGATCCTTTTGTTTCAATCAAAACCCCCGACTTTTCCGGACTGTAGGTAATAAGGCTGATTGAGTTTGGGTTTACTTCAATTGATCTCTCCATCACACCTTCCTTTCCTTCAATCGAAACTTGATGTATTCCCACAGGAATATCAGGGAGGGTAATCGGAGTAAGACCTGCAGGAATACCATCAAGTTCAACTGGTAAATGAAGTGGGCCGGCAGTTACCTGAATACTACCGGTGTTTTTATCGCCACCCTGTAAACCGGTGGTGACTTCTACAGAGAGACGAACAGGATCTGAAATCCGGTTTGTTTTCCCGGTTGGTAATAATCGGACAACAGCAAACGTAAGATCCGCGTGACCGGCATAATGCGCAGTAATGAGAAAGGGAAACTGATAACTCTGCCCGGTATGAACCCGGGACCCTTTCGGTAAAAGTTGTATGACGGGTTCTATGGTGACCAGGTCTGAATCGCCAAAATATTCGATCCCTATCTTTTCAACATCATGTTCCCAGGCAGTCATGCCCGTGTTGCGGAACTCAATCATATATTGGCCATTCTGACCGGGATACATGACATCCGGAATACTGTCTGAAGAATATTCTCCTCCCTGAAACGATATACCCGATATTGAACCCTGTTCAACACAGCATGCAGGATTTATAAGTAGGACCAGTATGGAAAGTTGAATCAATAGAAATGAAAGTGAATGAGAGCTCATTCATCATCTCCTGATGATGACATTTCTTCACTCTGACATGTAACCATGTTAATACCCCTCAAATCATCTAAAAATTCTTCAACTGAAGCATACCTATCCTTTTTAAAACGTGCAGTGAGTTTCTTAAATAAAGGAACATACAAATCAAGAGATGGATGAGAAGTGTCATTTCCCACGATAAACGAAATATTCTCATCAGCAGATTCTTCCTTTCCCATGATTTGGCCGGTCACGAGCCAGAGCCATATTGCCCCCAATTGGAAAATATCAGTTCTTTTCCCGGGTTTACCAAAAAAGGAAGAGTCAATCTGCTCTGGTGCACAGACAAAAAATTCCTCGACTCCGCTCACTCCCGCACTTCGAAGTGATTCGCGAATAAGCCCGGATATTTTTGGATTCAGAGGCTCATCCAGTAGAATATATTTTGGAGAGAGATGGTAATGACGGACACCCTGCCGATGAAGATAGGCAAGACCTTCTGCAATTTTTTCAATGAGCACAGACCAGACATCAAAGGGGAGCGGGACAGGTAAATCAGATAATTTCATGTATTGTTTACCTTCATACCACCCTCCCGATACAAATTCAAGTTCAAGCATGACAACCGGAGAAAATTCAGCCCTGAACATCCGGAGCACATATGGATGCCGAAGTTGATAGAGTAGAGAAATTTCTGTAAATAAAGAAGAACCAATTTTTTCCATGGTTCGGGGAATTTTCAGAGCACGTAAATCACCAGTGTCATTTTTCCGGACCAGGATTACAGTAGCAAACGGATCATCTCCCAGAACCCGGATAGGAGTATACCGGTCAGATAACTCTTCAGGGTATCCGGGGACTATTGATTTGGGATATGAACCAGATTTCTCTTTTTTTTGTGCCACATTTTTCTGAATATGATTCAAGGCATTCAGGGCATCTTCATGGTTAGGATCCAAAACAAGGATCTCTTGCAAAACTAATAGCGCTTCCTCTTCCAGACCCCAACTATAGAGAATTTGAGCCTGATTTAATAATCCATCAATATTGTCCGGGTGTGTTACCAATAATGCTCTGAAATACTCATATGCCTTTTCAACTACTCCTCGTGCGAGTAATGCAATCCCCAGATTGTAAGGGATTATAATATTTTTGAAGAACTCTGAACCCTCTGCAAGGATTCGAAGCGAAAGAGTGATGTCTGGTTCATCATTCGTAGGCTCATTCAGCTCAACCGGAACTATCCCAAATCCACCGGGGGAGATGGTCTGATCTTCTACCGACACGGGGACAGGAGAATGATTTGACACTCCAATGCTCGCTGTTGCAGAACCAGGCCGGGTTGTTAAATCCCGAAATTGAAAGTCCACATCATTCGCTATTGCATCTTTATTCAGCGGTTTGGAAGATTTCAGAGATTCTTTGTTATATTTTTTCTTTTCAGGTACACGTGGGGGTTTTTTACCAGAAATCTTGCCGGTTCCAGAAGTACTGGAAATATTCGTATTCCC
>CAZEWE010000166.1:0-5307 GCA_964515765.1 uncultured Methanospirillum sp.
CCCATGAAATCAACCGGAATATTGAGAGATCAAAAGAGGCCAATACCGCGATAATGAATGTTGCAAACGAGATAAAGAATGGTAATATCAATGCAACCATCAATACCTCGGAGCACGAAGGGGAATTTTTCGTAACGGTCCAGAGTGTCAATGACCTTATCAGTGCCTTTGTTCATCCTCTTCAGGAGGCCATGAATATTGTCAATAAGTATGCTACCGGTAATTTTACCGCCCGATATGATACGAAGGCACAGGTGAAGGGTGACTTTGAAAAATTCAAGATTGCCCTGGATAACAGTGGAATGAGTGTATCTGACGCAATCAACGGCGTTAAGGGAGAGGTTGAGACATTACAGGCGTTGATGGAAGAGACCAATGCCAGTGCAACCGAGGTCTCCAGTACAACCACTATGCTTGCACAGAACTCCTCATCGGTAAGCGGGCTTGCAGAGCGGAGCAGCAGGAGTATTACTCAGGTCCTCTCGGCCATGGATGATCTCTCAAAAGCAGTCGGAGCTGTTGCGACCTCTGCAGAGGAAGCATCCGGAAAAGCTATGGAGACCGTTCAGCTCTCTGAAAAAGGTCTGAAACTTGCAGGACAGGCAGAGCAGGGTATGAATGGAATCATGGTCTCATTTGAAGATACGGGGAGCAATATACAGGACATCAATAACCAGATGGAAGAGATAGGAAAGATAGTCGGCATTATCACCGGAATTTCTGAGCAGACTGGTCTTCTCGCACTGAATGCGGCCATTGAAGCAGCCCGGGCTGGAGAAGCCGGGTTGGGATTTGCTGTCGTAGCTGATGAAGTCAAATCACTTGCACAGGAGTCGCAAAAGTCAGCAGAAAATATTGCCACAATTATCGGAAACCTGCAGAAAAAGTCACAAGTCGTTTCAGACTCCATGACGACATCACTGCATGAAGTGAAATCCGGAAATGAGGCAGTAGGGGAGACATTACGTGTCTTCAACGAGATTGTTGCCGCTATTAATATCATCTATGAACAACTCGCAGAAGGAGCAAGTGCGTCAGAGGAACAGGCTGCAACGGTCCAGGAGATAACCGCAAGTGTCAATGAGATTGAGAACATGGTCAGGCAGACGGCAAAAGAAGCGGTGGATTCAGCTGCTGCAACAGAGGAAGTAACCGCCTCAATTGATCAGATATCACGGGCAATTTCAGAGGCAACAACAGCAATTCAACGGATAACCTCCGGTATGGGGCACTTTACCGTGGCATAAAAGAGAAACTGATATACGAACTGACAAAAAAACGAAGTATATTAAAAAATGGTTGCATTGTCGCATACCTGTGATCTGCTCCTGGCCGGATATGAGGCAATGTCGGATGGGGTACTCATTACCGATCCAAATCTCTCTCTATTGTTTTTTAATCAATCAGGTAAGGATATTTTTCGACTGGATGAAAGCCTCCTGAATAAGCCGTACACTGAATTATTGCCGAACATTATCGAACAAGAGATAAGACCTGAGCCATTCCTTGAACTGGTAGAAAGGATCAAGACCAATCCATTTCTAGAGTTCTCTCAAAGATTTTCCTGTCTTACAGGTGATAAATGGCTGGAAACGAAACCTCTTCTGGATAAAAATAGGAAAATACTCGGAAGAATCTGGATAATATCAGAAATCTCCGGAGGAACTCAAAAACCGGCGTCTTCAGAGGATGAAGAGGGATTATTTAAAACAATTTTCAATCTCATACCGGAAGGCATTGCCATCAGTGATCTTAACACCGGCCATTTCTTTGAGGTAAATAAGCACTTCACCGATCACTGGGGGTATACCCGGGAGGAGGTTATTGGAAAGAGTGCCATTGATCTTGATTTCTGGGTCGATCTGAATCAGAGACAAAACATCGTTGACCTGATGAAAAAAGACGGGTCATTCAGTCTGGTTCCCGTTAAGATGAGAGGGAAGGATAAAAAAGTTAAAGATATTCTTTTCTCCGGGGTCATGGTCACCATCAATCACCGTTCATACATGCTTACAATCCCCCTGGATATTACCGATATTGTTGCATATGAAGAGAAGATATGGTCACTTGCATCCTTTATCGAATTAAATCCAAATCCAATCTTCGAGATGAATGGGGAAGGAATCATTACCTTCCATAATACAGCGACAACCTCGGTTATTCGAAAACTTACCAATACCACAGATATTTCTCTCTTCATTCCCGGTGATCTTGAGGAGATTCTCTCTGCCGTCAGGAACGGGAAAGAGACTTCCTTTTATCGTGAAGTCTCAATCTCCGGGAGATCGTTTTATGAATATATCTATATCACGAAAGCGTACCGGACTGCCCGTGTGTATGTAACTGATGTCACTGAGAGAAAACTCGCAGAGTATGAACTCCTGAGAAAAAATGAGGAACTTGGAGCAGCATATGAAGAGATTCTCTCTGCTGAAGAAGAGCTCAGGCAAAATTATGAAAAACTCATCGTTCAGGAGCATACTCTTTTTGAAAATGAGAAGAAACTTCGCATGATTGTGGACCATATTCCGGGGATAGTGCTGACGACTGATACCAGCATGGTGGTGAAAAGCATCTATGGAGAGGGTCTTATCCACCTGGGGCTGAGTTCCAATGAAAGAGCCGGGGTGAAAATCGAGGAGGTCTTTCATCAGGTCGATACCGCCTTACTAAAAGCTCATTACCAGGCCCTTTCCGGGGTGGTCTCAACCGTGGAAGGGTCGTATCAAAACCGGAGGTTTGTTCTGTTCGCCTCTCCGCTCCGAGATGTATCTGATACCATAACCGGGACGATCGGGATTGCTATTGATATCACGCATCAGAAGAACCTGGAGGAAGAACGAAAAGGACTCCTCCTCCAATTAGAACACAATCTTGTAGAACTGGCCCTGTTGAATGATAAGATCAGAAATCCGCTCACCGTAATATCCACTTTGGTAGAGATGCATGCACCAGAGATTGAAGAGTCTGTTACCGCATGTGTTCAGGATATCGATAGTATCATAACCAATCTCGATAAACGATGGGTAGAATCTGAAAAAACTCTGGTATTTTTACAGAAACATTATGGCATCGGGCTTCATCTGACCTGAAACCTCATTCCTTTTACATGGATGAAAATTACCTGAATGAATTGAACACTGAATTCCTGCAATCAGCAACCTACAACAGAATGATTAAATAGAAAAAATTATAATGCCTTGTATGGATTACACCAGAAACTTTTTTAGTGTGGTTTGTTTATTCCTGGTTTTTTCATGCTCCTGTGTGTCCCTTGCAGCTGCTTCAGATGAGAATAATACCTTATCTGATATGATAAGCCCGGAACTCAAGAACAAACTGGTCAGCCAGAATCCTGTAAATCCGCAGCCGGTACCAAATGAGGCTGATGAACCGTTCATCAAGATGCTACAGGATGGAGGGTTCACAGTGCAACAGGGTACGATAGAGAAAGTTGATTTTATCAGGTTGGCAGAACTTGGAATTTTCCCTGATGCAGAAGGGAACAATGCAGCAAATCCCTACTTCTGCTATGTTATGCCCCCCGCCCCAGGCCAGACCATCGAGAGTGACAAAGCTTTTCCCAATGGATTTTCCCGAAGTATCAGAATAATGCCAGATGAGGCAGTTGTTATGATCGGGCAGACACCACCGGAATGCAAATTCTTTAGTTATCCGACTGATATCACCTACCGGACATTTGACGGGGTCAGAACCTGGATTTTCGGTGGTATTGGTGATACCATCAACATTGGAACAATTAACGCAGGTGATGGCAATGGAGAGGTATTTGATCAGCCGGTCATGATCATTTACTCACCTGACAATTCAGTGGCAGAAAAAGTAAAATCCCTTGCAATTTCTGCCGGATACCCTGAGACCATGATTAATATCGCTCAAATCCCGCCGCCACAATTAAATCTGGGCCTTGAAGAAGATGATGATGCCGTTGCATTCGGGATGCGGGCTGCAGTATTTGCTGATCCAGATGCCGAAGAGAAGTACATGAAGGATGTGTACACGGTAACGAGGGCATACCGTCTTACCCCTGATGGTACAGCAACTCCTGATCCCTTCCCGGTCAGTAATCTGCGGGTTCGGGGTACCGGAGAGAGTGAGTTTTACCTCTATCATCCAGTTCAGAAACTGAGACAGGCGATCATCGATGCATATCCGGATTATACCTGGGAGGAACTTGATACCGATATCCTGTTCCCTGAGACAAACCAGCAGATTCAGAACGCGAAAAACGCGGTGGGTGAGAACAGGGATGCATCGTATCTTGGTAGTGAGAACTTTACCCTTGGTATGGACCAGTTTGCAATATCGTATGGTGTGAACCATATGGCAACCGGGAAGGGAGTATACTCAAATGTCAATGCATATGGAACAAAGATGCTAAATGGCGTATGTTCTGTTGATAGTACGAAATTTGACGGGAGTGTTGAGCGGTATCTGGGAGACGATCCAAATAACCCGATGCTCTATGCCATAACGATAACCAGAAATAACAGTACTGAGCCATTCACCATGATTGTTCCGGAAGGGCCAAATCTGTATGGCATACCCCTGGAAGATGAAATGCTCATAGGTTGGAGGACATACATGGAGCCTGGGACAAATGTGGGACCTGCATATCCCGAGCTGCTGTTTGACAAAGTGATCGTGTTTACTCCAAAGTAACAGAGTTACTGGGATTGATCCTGGTATCAGACAGGCCGGTGACAATCACGTTCACCGGTAATTTTTCCTATTTTGCGAATCGAAACAAGAGTGGGAAAGTTTCGGTGTATCTTCATTTCATACACCATCAGGTGAGTATGATCCTGAGACTCCCCTGTGTGAAAATAACCAAAACGGGTTTATTTCATTTTATCGGGGTCTTTCCTGGTATCCATCGATTTTTTCTTCTCGACCATCAGCACAGCTCGATGACCTTCCCTTTTTATGCGATAATCTGACCTTTCGGAATAGAAGACGACAATGGATAATACCATCCATTCACAAAACTATGTTTCTCGAATAACAAAACGAACATACAGGAGTCAGCCTTATCCCACTCAATACCCTGAAAAACCTGAAAGGTCCGGTGCTGGATAGCCCATGTGATCTGACCCTTGGAACAGTGATCCTGGTCGTCTTTGGCATTTTCATGCTCCTCTTCGGACTGCTCATGTTCCTGATTCAGGCCGGACTCCTCCCCTTTAATCCGGACAGCACCTTTGGGTTACTCCTTGTCCTGCTCTCAATTCAGATGATTACGCTTGGAAAAACTCCGTTCGGTACATTCCGTCGTACCTGGATAGT
>CAZEWE010000167.1:0-5245 GCA_964515765.1 uncultured Methanospirillum sp.
GATCTTTCCATGCAGCAAACCGGGGGGATACATCCTCGATAACCATCCCGTCAGGAGTAATGGTTTTTATAACGGCCCCTCCCCAGCCAAGCGAAAACGCATGCCTTATCTGATCCGCACTCGCTGTCGGAGGGCCTGAAGCAAGAATGAACGGGTTTTCAAGGCTTAACGGACCAAGGGTTGTGGGGAGATGGAGAGCAGGTACCATACCAGATGGTCACCGCGTATCCATAAAAAAGAGACAGGTTCGGAGAATTCGGAAGTGATACCTTCTCACCCGTCTTCATCATCAGACCGGTGATAATGATGAGGATACCAAAGAGGTAAACCGTGAAAACTGTTCAGCCCGGGAAGTGCCGGGAATAAAAACGTATGAAAGGTCACCGATGAAAAGGTGAAACTGTATCAGAGCCTGAATTCAGCAAGATCCTCTTTCAATCTGACCGACCGGCCCCTGACTTCAGATGACTCTGCCATGACTTTCTCCAGTGACACACTGGTCTCAACGGCTATTGATGCAAGGCCGGACATCTTATGCTCATTCTCCTGTGCAATACCGCTGATAACATTCATCCCACCACTTATCCGTTCAATCTCCACCAGCTGGTTCTCATTGGCACGGGTAATCTCACCAATACCGGTCGCGGCATTCCCGATATGACCGACTATCTCTTCAAGGGCACCAACAGTCTCCCTGACACTTCCAATACCGGTGACAATCTCCTCAAACACATTCTGCATCAGGCCTGATGTCTTCTGGCTCTGGGAGATAATCTCGGAGATGACCTGTTCGATATGTTCGGTTGCACGTCTTGACTCACCGGCAAGGTTTTTCACTTCTCCTGCCACAACGGCAAATCCCCTTCCTGCTTCACCTGCACGGGCAGCTTCTATCGCAGCATTCAGGGCAAGAAGGTTCGTCTGGTTCGCGATATCAGCAATCACCCGGACGACTTTTGAGATGTCCGTGATTTTCGTATTCAGATCGCCAATCTCATCCACTGCTCTCCGGGAGATAAGTTCGACTGACTCCATCTTCTTTGAGGCTTCATTCCCCTGCACAAGAGCTGACTGACCAGACCCGGCCGCAGTGTCTGCAAGGTTCATAACCTCCTGTGAGGTGCTGGCAATTTCTTCAAATGAGGCAGAAAGACCTTCGATACTTTTTAAGAGTTCAGATATTGCACCGACCTGCTCTTTCATCTTCACCGCAGTACTGTCTGCAGTGCCTGCAACCTGCTCAGCACCCTTTGCAACCTGAATCGTCTCATTTCCGATGGTCTCCATCGATGATTCAAGGACATTGACCTGGTTTACTATCTCAGTCAGTGTCTTTCTGATACGTGACACCGCCTCGTCAAGGTCGGTCTTCACTTCACAGAGTGGATCAGAATCATCGCATGAGACTGAAATCGTAAGATCTTTCCTGGCAATCGTCGCGAGGGTTCCGGCAAGATCCTGAATACTTCTCTGGAGCATCCGGTCAGCATTCCGCTCACTGGTCATGTCAACAAGACAGATGAGCACATCACTTGTTTTTCCCTCCTCATCAACGAGGGGAATGGCAAACAACGCAACTTCACGATCCCCGGACGGGAACCGGTAAATGGCCTCACCGGACCGGTTCTTCTGATTTTTGAAGACCTCGGTGGTGTCAAGCGTGCTTTTACTGACCTCGGAAAAATTTCTGAATGTGATGGAAGAAAGATCAGATTCTGTATACCCGCTCAGGGCAAGAAATGCATCATTTTTCTGAACCACCCGGTACTGGGTATCGATGATTATCATCGGAATGGGGTTTTCCCTGACGATTCGTTCAGCCCGCTTCTGCAGCTCAACAATCTTTGATATGTTCTGGACCACCTCGACATGCCCGATTGAGTTACCCTGTTTATCGAGAAGAAAGGCAACATCAATCTTAAAATGCATGCCGTGATCCTCAAAGTAAGTTTCAGAAACCCCCCGTCGGAGTTTTTCAATGCCGGCCACATTCCCGCACTTTTTACCGACAAGTTTTGCCCGTGTCGTCCTTTTGAACTTTTCAACGGCTGAGTTGACATAGGTCCAGATCATGTCGGGGCCTGTAACCGATATCGGGAACGGTATGGCATCAAGGATGGCTTCGTACCATATCGTCTTCTGATTCAGTTCCTGCGCCAGATTATCAGCCCTTTCCTTCTCGGTTATCTCACGCGAACAGTCACGAATCGCGCAGACACACCATGATCGATCATCCTCGAACGGGGAGATTACCAGTTCGGCGTGAAAAACACTTCCATCGCCTTTTTGCATGAAAAGAACGGCGGTCTGATGATAGCCACCCTGAACCTTCCGGATAATTTCAGAGATACGTTGCCTGGATGACTGTCCGTCTGATTGTTTTTCAGGGAAAAGGGATGAGATTTGAGATTGATTCAGTGTGTCGCAGCCAAGGAGGGTTCTGGCTGCCTGATTTGAGTCCGAAATAACCTCCCCCGAAAGAAGCAGAAGTGGTACCTGCACAGAAGTGAACAGCGCAGAGAGATTTTTCTCATAAGGGGATAAATTGCCAGATTTCTGTTCAGGAGAGAAGTCCATAAAATTCAAGGAGGTTTTCGCATCATCCCATATCAATAGGTATGATCTGAAACCAGGTGTCAAAGAACAGTACTTTTCTTTCCAGACAACAATTCACACATATGGGCTTTGATGCTTCCAAGTGTGATTTTTCACGGTGCAAAGGTGAATGTCTGACCCGGTGCCCCTATGTCTCGTATGATGAGAAAGAGGCAAAAAAGCAGATCAATTCGCTTATAAAAGGTGAGATGGCTCCGATACTCAGGGAGTGCATTACCTGTGCCGCATGTAATGAATACTGCCCTCTTGGTGCAAACCCCTGGGACCTTATCCTCTGGCGACAGGAACAGACCCAGGTGCTGGGTATCCCAAAGAATGCAAAACCTGCATCAGACTGGCTGGAAAAACCAAAGATGGTCAGACCAGGAAAACAAGGGGGAGCACTCATATCACTCTGCGGTATTTATGAGGTTGTTCCCCAGCAGGAATTCCTGACCGGCATGATGTTTGATGAGACCACCCTCATCGGGGGAGGGGATTATTGTTGCGGGTTTACCGAGACCCATCTCGGACGTGGTTCCAGACCATATGAATTCCTTCCAACACTGGTCAAAAACCTTGCTGATGCAGCGAAGGAGTATGGGGTATCAGAGATCGTATTCACCCATGATGCCTGCTATAATGTACTGACAACCGTCGCAATCCAGCAGCGGATCGAGGTCCACTTCAGACCGGTCCATATCCTTGAGTACATCAGGAACTGGCTGCTCGATCATAAGGACAAAATTACCCCGCTCAACATGAAGATGGCCTATCAGGGAGGATGTACAACCCGGTATGCCGCAAAGGAAGGTGAGATCTGGAAAGACTGGCTGGAAGAGATCCTGAAACTCATCGGTGTTACCTGTGTTGAGGAGAAGAGAAAATATACCGGGAATAACCGGCTGTGCTGTTGTTGCAGTATCTTTCATACCCAGCATGACCGGGCGATGAAATTTCAACATATGAACATCCAGGATGCCATTGATGCCGGTGCTGAAGGGTACTGTTTCATCTGCCCGGCCTGTGTCTCGGTTATGCGGATGACCTGCAAAGAGATGAACCTGACACCCTATTACATCACCCAGCTTGTAAAGATGGCACTCCACGAGGATTTGGGAAAAGCCGGCACTGCAGCGTTCGGATACCCCGTGAAGTAGTGAGAATAAAACCGGTAACTATTATTTTTCATATGTATAGTATCATGAGATACGGAGGATTTTCATATGGTCACATTTACCAGTGAGATGAAAGACGCCCTGCGTGTGCCGGGAAAAGGTGGAAGCCTTATCCATATGGCAACGAGCAGTCTTGAAGGGAAACCAAATATCGCAGCAATGAGGTTTGTGGCAACCCACGGTGATGACAAGATCCTGATATCAGATATGTTCCTGCTCAAGACCAAGATGAACCTGAAGGAGAACCCGGAGTGCAGCATTGCTATCTGCCATCCGCTTGATTCAGGAAGAGACTGGGTCTTTAAGGGAAAAGCAGTTGACATCGAATACGGGTTCCCACCGGATTTTGACTGGTACGGGGTGAAGGCAAAAGAGATCCTTGACAAGTGGGGAGACTGGGCCACCCTTGAACCACCCAAAGAAGTTCCACCTGACATCGTATTTCCAAAACCAGCCCAGCGGGGCGTTGTCGTTCTTCATGTAGAGGAGATTTATTCGATTGAGAAAGGAAAAACCGGAGAACGTATCCAGTGAGGTGAAAAGGATGTCAATAGTTCTGACTGAGCGGATGAAAGGATGGATTGAACTGATGGGATGCCACCTGTGTGTTGCTACACCGGAGGGAGTGCCATGGGTTACGGTATCACGGTTTGCCAGGATTACAAAGCCGGACCAGATCTCCTTTGCAATGGAGAAGGGTGAGATCGGTGTTATCGAGGCTGCCCTTTCAAAGAATCCCTGGGTGGCAATTGGTGTATCAAAGCAGGGAGGTATCCGTGCTGCATACCAGTTCAAGGGAAAAGGCAAAGTGCTCAGATCCGGCGGGGAGTTTGATGCTATCAAGGGAGTGGCTGCAGGTATTGCAACCGATGCAGTCCTGATCGTTGACCTGACTGAACTCTACTGTACAAAGCCCGGAGCAGAAGCCGGACAACGGCTTGATGTAATGGCTCCTGATGCGGTCGATGCCTGGGAGAAGGCCCGCTGGACCGATATTCCAGGTAAATAGACAGATTTAAAAACATCTTTTTTCAACATTTCCCCGGAATGGGAGAAGAAGACACCGGGAAAACCCCGAAAAAATTTCCCTGGTTTGAACCCTTTGCCTGTGAAGGGTGTGGAGACTGTATTTCGGTATGCCCGACCGGGTCAGTTGAACTCCTCGATAACGAGAATCAGAAAGTTCCCAAGGCATGGGTAACGAACCCTGACACCTGTATCGGATGCGGCAAATGTGCCAAAGCCTGTATTGTCGGTGCCGTACAGATGACAAGTTACGTCGATATGGCGAAGAAGCGATATAAGGAAGAGGAGAGGCCGGTTTAGACCCGCTCGTAGGTCGCCTGAAAGGATTCGAGGAGAACATCCTCGTTTAATCTGCCGAAATGATAGATTTTTCCGGTGGTGCAGTCATTTACTGTCAGTTCTGCCGGTGAGAATCCAAGATATGACCCAATATTGACAAAATCATA
>CAZEWE010000168.1:0-3797 GCA_964515765.1 uncultured Methanospirillum sp.
ACACTCCCAAGAGTCTGAATGGCCAGGTTAAAGAGCTGGCCGGCAATACAGAAGAGTATCGCAGGTATTATCATGAATGGATGAACAGATGCAATCATTTCAGACAATATGTTAATTGTCATGGCGATTCCTCCGGTAGCGAGAGCGAGAGCCAGGATTCGGACATATGAAAGCCAGTCTCCCAAAAATCCGGTAAGGCTGAAAAATCCCATCGGACCATTCCGGACAAACAGAACCAGCAGACCAATCACCGCTCCCAGGATCGCCAGATTGGTAACCAGGGGAGAGAAGGTCATCCAGCCGAAAAATCCGACAAGGAGAACTGCCGCTGCAGGTTGTAGAATAAACCAGATACCATGGTCCATGATGGCTGTCCGGTACATCCGTTCACGAACATTCTGCCACAATCCCAGGAGAATTCCCAGATTGATATGAATGGTTCCGATAATAAGGGCTATCTGGAATAATAGTATTGGCTGGTTCAATGGCTCAATCAGAACAAACGGGGGCGTCACATGGAAGAACCGTGGCAGGAGATCCCCAAACCAGCCCCCCTGTATTGTTCCGAGAATGATATCGGCAACACCACACCAGATGAGAATATAACTCATGTCACGAAATGCCAGATCATTTTTACCCGGACCCTGGTAGAGCAGCCATCCTACCAGGGCAATGATAACGCCATACCCGGCATCACCCAGCATAAGGCCGAAAAAGAGCAAATACGCCGGGGCAAAAAACGGAGTCGGGTCAATCTCATTATACCGGGGCCGTGAAAATGTTGAGGTCAGGATCTCAAATGGTGCAAGCCATCCCGGGTTATCATACCTGACCGGAACATCATCTTCAGGTCCGGCCGGCTTAGAAAAGAGGAAGAACTCATCATTGGTGGCATTTTTCAGAGCGTCGTGCAGGCGATCCGTGTCCTTTTTTCGGATCCACCCATGCAGGTATACCACATCCCTGCTTGTGCCATAGTTCCTGGATACGTCAAATCTGTCCCGCCAGATAGAGAGTTCTTCCCGTATTGCCCGGAGAGGAGTGAGGTGAGACGCTGCCGTAGAAACGAGAAGGGCAGTGAGGCTCTCTTCCTCTTTTGCATACTCTTCCAGTCTGGCCTGTTCAGAACGAATCATCTCCCCCGGCAGCCCAGTGTATGATTCAGGGAGCGTGATGCGGTAAAACCATGCACGGTGAGCGAGTTCTTCAAGGAGCGGTTTCATTGCAATGGTTCCAATGCACAGAACGATGATCTCCTGCCCATTTTGTGCCTGGTGAAGAAATATCTCATCAGTTCCTGATTCTCTGAGCCATTCATCAAGGAGAGGGAGAGATTCCTGAAGAATCCACCCGGCAATGAGATGCGTATAGGGAGCCGGTGCCAGGTATGACAGAGAACAATCAGGGACGGCCAGCCGGTTCAGATTTTCTATCCGTTCCCGTGTTGCCTGCTGGAATTCCCGATTTCTTTTCAAAGCCTCATAGGTAGAAAGGACCTGTTCGGCAGCGCTGAGCTCATCTTCAGCAGCCTGAAAGACCTCCTTCTCTGAATCATATCTGACAGGCACCAGCCGGTTCTCTTCAGGAAAAAGCAGTGATCTCAGCCCCTCCGGCCTGACCTCGTATGGCTCGAGGATCTCAAGTACCCGATCAGATCTGAACTGAAGCGAGATAATTTTCTCAATATCTCCTCGCGGGATTTCAAGAGACGTATGAGGGATTTCAGCGCTCGTTGCTTTTTTTAGATCAAGAACTTCAAGGTCGCCCTGCTCATGCAACGCAGATGTGACATCCATGAGCCACCGGTTGTGAATGCCGATGACCACACTGTTCATTCGGGCCGGATAAAACATGCTACTCTCCGGTTACCAGCCTGACCAGGAATGAAATGGCCTCATCTTTCTGCTTTTCTGCATCGCCCCTGATCTGTCCTGCCTCCTTTTGAGCTTCCTCCAAAAGACGGGCGTGTTCGCGGGCTACCTGGGTTTCTGCCCGCTCTCTCTCTTCACGTAATCTTTTTTCAGCATCTGAAAGCCGTAACAGAACAAGATCTTCCCCTTCCCGTTTTGCTTCCTCGATTGCCAGGATCTTTCTGTGTCGTGCGGCTTCGATCAGATCAGCAGCCTCCTCTTCACTGCGTTTTATCTGATCTATCTCAGGGATCGCCATTTCTATATTTCTAGTTTATCTCCACCTCATTTATCAGTTGTCATCCATGCAATCACCGGGGGAGGGGTGTCAGGGTCAAAAAAAGGAAAAAAGAGAAGTCCACTTATCAGGCAGGATCAACTCATCCACATGCCATGATAGAGGGAGAGAAATAATACCAGCAGGACCATGGGGATGATCAGATGAATGGTAAACGCTGCTCCTTCCATACAATACAATACATGCTTTGCAATTTTTACAGGTTTTTGAAACTGCATGTAAAGTATTATTTACAAAATGGAATATACCCTTTCCTCTGTCACCTCATAGTTCAACGAGTTCATAGGTTCGTGACCCAAGACCGATTTTTTCAGCATATTCAAGGATATATGCCCCCTCGACATAGTCCCACACCCCGGTAAACTTATTCTCTCCAGGTTCATGATGACAGTGGAGTGAGGAACAGGCTAGCCCCCGTTCCTGGTTGATAAGGTCCAGGGACGCGGCATCTATTGCGACCGGATCAGTTGATGCCAGAAATCCGATGTCAGGTACAATCGGTGCATCACTCCAGGGGACACAGTCACAATCAGGGGTGATGTCCATGAGAAAACTAAAATACAGGACTTTTTCTTTCAGACCAGTAACAGCCCCCAGTGCATACTCAGCCATCCGCTCCAGGAACCGTGGGACATCCCGGCCCCAGTGAAAGGATATCGCATGTTCAGGACAGACCTGCAGACAGGCAGAACACCCATAGCAGACCGATTTGTCAACGATGGCCTTCTCTTCCATGTGAATGGCACCAAAGGGACATTGTGTCACACAATACCCACACGAGACACAGAGCGATTCATCGACTTCTGCCTGCATACCCTGGTGCTGGTCACGTTTTCCCATGGGCGGGGCACACCCCATAGCGAGGTTTTTAATCGCACCTCCAAATCCGGCGAGTGCATGCCCTTTTACATGGGTCAGGACGACCATGGCGTCTGCATCAACAATATCCTGTGCTATCTTTACCGTTTTGAACTGTTTCCCGCTGATGGATACATCCCGGTAATTATTCCCCGTGAGCCCGTCTGCAATGATAACCGGACAGTCAACAACCGCATAGGCAAACCCATTACGGATAGCGGTGGTCAGATGATCTGCCGCATTATGCCGGGACCCGATATACATCGTATTGGTATCAGTCAAAAATGGTTTTCCGGATAATTTCCGGACTGAGTCCACGACTGACCGTACAAACACCGGTTTGATAAAGGTATCATTTCCAAGCTCTCCAAAGTGAAGTTTTATCGCAGTCAGATCATCTTCATCAATAATTGCAGGAAGGCCGGCTGCCTTGCACAAAGTCTGAATCTTGACATCATTGTTCTCATTCGGATTGCGAATCCGCATACGTGCGAGAAAGACAGTACTGGTCGACATACTCTGCGTGAACATGGTCCTTTCTCCCATATGAACCTGCAGGAGACCTACGGAAGGATGAAGATGCCTATGACCGGTATCGTGACCAGGGAAAGCAGCGTTGAAATAAATACGCCTTTTGATGCAAGTTCGGCATTCACCCCGTACTCTTCGGACAACAGCACGGTATTCGCAGCAACAGGCATGGCAGCAAGGAGAACCGGAATGCCCAGAAG
>CAZEWE010000168.1:3897-5241 GCA_964515765.1 uncultured Methanospirillum sp.
GACTCCTCCCCGAACATCGCATAGGCCACCGGGTACCCCATAAATCCGAGATTTGAGAAGATGAGCATGAACCGCAGAACCCCGGCCTCAAAGATGGACCCTGTCAGGAACCAGGGGATGACTATGGCACAGATGAACGAGACAAAGTAGACCACGACCTCAATTATTGCAATAACTTCCATCGAATATAAAAGGCCGCTCGAGAGGGGGACCTGCATACTCTCCAGGATAAGGCAGGGTATCGCAACATTTACGAGAAGAGAAGAGAGACCGGATGCCCCGCTCCGGCTTATATACCCCATGCGGAACGCGAGAAACCCGACCCCTATCAGAATAAAAAGGGTGAATATACTTGTTGCAACCGGAAGAAAGTCCATTCCCTGTACCTTTTTGTTCAGATTATCAGGAGATGGTCAGGTATCAATGTTCCCTTTCGGCTCCGGACCATGTACCGACCCCAGAGTGTAACATGGGAAGAAGATATATAAACAGGTCCTGATGCAATAAGTTGGAGGAATACACATGATGGAACTTATCCTGCCCGGTGCTCTGATCCTGGTCCTCTTAGGACTGGTGATCTGGTTCGTATCACTCTATAACCGGTTTTATGCACTCAAAAACTCATATGAAGCAACACTTGGCCAGATCAAGGTTGCCCTCAAGAAGCGTCTTGACATGATTGACCAGCTCCTGGGGGCGGTGAAGAGTTATGCCGCTTTTGAGAAGGAGACATTTGAACGGGTCACAGCAATGCGGGCATCAGTCGGATCTGCAGGAGCTGGTGATATTGCCGGACTTGAAGCAGAGTCACGAACAATTCTTGGAAGACTGCTTGCCGTCATGGAAAATTATCCTGACCTGAAGACCCAGGCAACCGTTTCAGACCTGATGGGTGCTGTAAAAAGTGTTGAAGATGAGATAGCACGCCAGCGGTACACCTGCAATAATATCGCCGAGCAGTTTAATACCATGGTCGATACGATCCCTTCGAACCTGGTCGCCCGGTTATCAGGACTTTCGAAACTCGAATATCTGGAGTTCGAGGAAGAAATTACGAAGAGACCAGAGATAACCTTCTAACTTTTTTTAACTGGTCTCAAGGATTATCCGTCCCTCTGCCATAATCCTGACCTGACCACCACTTTCAGAGACGACAATACCAATTGCTCTCGTCTCCTGTGTTATTGCGGCAACTGATACATGGCGGGTACCAAATCCCTTTGAGAGCTGAACATTGCTGGTGTCAATTGATATATACCGGCCTGCTGCTTCAACGGTACCGTTCTCCCTGATAACAAAGGCACCATCCAGAAGGGCAAGCTCCTTGACATTCTCCCTCATGTC
>CAZEWE010000169.1:0-5214 GCA_964515765.1 uncultured Methanospirillum sp.
GATCCAAAAGTTACTCTTAATAGGTTGACGAACATAAAAAGATAGCTGATATCTGTAACGTTTTGGACAGGTATGAGATCAAATTCACCAGGTCATTACTTCGATCCATTCACCTTCGCGATACCCCTGGTGTCCTGCAGGTATTCGAACCATTCCGTCACTTTGATACAACATCTGAATAAGGCCTGATTTTCCGAAAACCGGGGTTGCTGCGTCTCCGGTAAGGCGAACCCTGATATATCGGTCAGATTGGGGATTGGAACAGAGGTGATCGGTCAGTCTTGCCTCTTTTCTATAAAACCGCTGACATGGTGCTCCTTTCATGGCCTGTAGCAGATGAACGACCACGAGCGTTAACACCATGAATGTGGCCGGAGGGTGACCGGGGAGTCCAATTACCAGGACCGTCCCGATCTTTCCGATAGTTGTCCGTTTATCAGGGGCAAAGGAGATTCCTTCTGTATATACTTTTCCCAGGGAACGGACGACCTGGGCGGTGATATCATTGTGATCCCGGTTACTTCCACCACTTATCATGATGGCATCACACTCATCAGATACTTCCTTCAGAAGACTGGCAAGTTCCTTAGGATCATCGCGTACTATACCATATTTCATTGGAACTGCTCCCTGCCGTCTGCAAAAGGTAGCGATGAGATGGGAATTGACCTCTCTGACTTCCCCCGGTTTTGGTATTGATTCTGATGGGACCAGTTCTTTTCCGGTGGAGATAATTCCTATGATCGGTTTTTTCCTGACCTTTATGCGGATCTTCCCTAAGGATGCCAGAATTGGGATATCCTGGGTCCGAATCATCCATCCTTCAGGATAAATCTGTTTATTCTTCTTGAAATCTTCATCATTTCTGGAAATATGCATCCCTGGTTCGATTGAACGAGGAATGATGACAGATTTTCCTATGTATGTGCAATCCTCCCGTGGGATGATGGTGTCCGCTCCTTCAGGGACAACTCCACCGGTCTGGATTGCCAGTGCCTGCCCGCTGATGATCTGTTTCCCATCAGGGATTCCTTTGGCTACCAATCCGACATATTTCAGGATACATGGGTTCTGTCCGGATGCATGTATGGTATCCGAAGCAAGCAGTGCAAATCCATCCATTGTTGCACGGTTAAAACCTGGCAGATCTGATGATGCATAGATCGGTTCACTGAGTATGCGACCCTCAGATTCATCAATGAGGACCGTCTCCGACCCTGTCTTATGAGCAATAGCACGGACAATCTGAAGTGCTTCGGACAGGGGGATGTTTGTTGGATCATTCTGAATTTTTATGAGAACCTGTTCTTCTGGATTGGCTACAGGGAGCACATTCATTTCGGGTTCTCCACACGCGAGCATATCTTCCATGGAATCAACAATGTGTGAGAATCTTTTGTCTCATGAGTACATATATGCTTAAATAAAGGACGCCAATAGTGTAAAATATTTATAATGATATCCGAATTAAATGAAACAAGTAAACTTGAAATTTTTTTTATTCGAATGAAAATTATTCAGAATTATCGATATTCCTTAATTTTGACAGATATTCGCTGAATGGATCATTTAGATAGTCCTCTCATTCATGAATGAACTGTTCTGCTGTGAATTTGTCTGTGGGATCAACACTTAAATTAATTTACAACGAAGTAAAACTAAGCAGTAATAAAATGGAAATTCCTCACTATGATCAGCTGATCGGGGAGATTGCCAGGGCAGCAGATCCGGATCCGGTAATCGAAGATCTCCGTATTTATACAAACTGGGTTCTGGTTAAAACCGGGAAATGGTCATTATCCACAATCTTCCGTGGAATGCCCGGCCTGACCGATCCTGCAGGGATGAACTCGTGGATGGGGAACTGGCTACACAAACCCGGGAAAGAGTCAGCATTAGAACTTCTCTCCAGTACAGAGACACTCCATCGTGCAGTAGGAATGGCATGTTTAAAGTCGCTCCTTCCGGATCCTCACACCATAATTCAGGGAAATGCCATTGATATGATAAAGGATGCTGCAGCCCGTGTTCCCACCTGCTTTATAGGATATTTCAAGGAGGGGGCAGAATGGCGTGAAATGGGATGGCCGGTAGATATTGTTGAACTTTTTCCCCGGCCGGGTGATATCCATTGGAATGATGCAGATGAAGTCCTCAGCAGGGCACAGATCGTACTGATGAGTGGCCTGACAGTTGTGAATGAGACCCTCGCGGCAGTGATTCGGCGGACACCACAGGCGAAGATAAGGGTTATGATGGGACCGACTGTCCCTCCCAGTCCGGCACTCTTTGCATGTGGTCTGGATCTTATCGGAGTTACTCTTGTAGAGAATATGGAGCTCATGGCCCGCTATGCAGAACTTGGGGGAGGCAGTATCTCATATTCCCCTCCTGGTGCCCTTGAACGGGTGAATATGGTAAAGGACATTTCTACCTTTCAAAAGAAAATACTCTCACTGGATGAAGTAATTACAGAATTAGGTGAATAAAATGTGGCTAAACAGCATTACTAAATGGAATAATGCAGGGATTCCCTGTGCCCTGGTAACAATTATTGATTCTGCAGGATCTACTCCCCGGAAAACCGGATCACATATGGCCATCAACCAGCATGGTGAATCAGCAGGATCGGTGGGGGGTGGTGGAGTAGAATTGCAATGCATTCACCTTGCCAGGGAGGTAATGAAGACAAGGTCCTGTATTACCCGGAAATTTGTCTCGAAAGGAGATGGGGATGACTGGAATCCGACTGATGATGATACCGCACTTGGTGTCTGCGGTGGATCTCTTACGGTTTTTATAGAACCAATCATCCCGGAATCAGAAATCATAATTTTTGGTGCTGGTCATGTAGGGCTCGCTCTTGGAAAATTATGTGAAGTAATGAATGTTCCATACCGGGTATATGATGACCGGAGGGAGTTTGCAGATCCCAAGCGCTTTCCGGGAGCAAGATCTCTCATATGTCAATCTTTTACCGATATATCCTCACATATCCGTATTTCCGGGACAAGTTACTGTGTCATCATGACCTATGGCCATGAACATGATGAAATCGTCCTGGAACAACTACTCAAAATCAAAGAACTGCCATATATCGGAATGATAGGAAGTGTGAAAAAAGCCGAAGTATTGATTCGTAACATACAAAGTCGGGGTGGAATCATCGATGATCGCGTATATTGTCCCATCGGTCTTCGCATTGGAAAAAATCTCCCACAGGAGATTGCCTTATCGGTTATTTCCGAGGTGATCCTTGTTATGAGAGGCGGGGTTCCTGAACATATGCGTGTAGATTGGTCAGCAGATTAATTTATCTCATCGTTGAAAGGTTCCTACCCGATAGAACCGGATTTCATTCATTATTTCATGAATAATCTCATCGTGATTTCTAGAGCCGACTTCAATGATTTTCTGTCTCTGGACCGGCCATCGCGATGTAACCGCATCAATGAAGGATCTCCTGACGGTCCAGATCATCGGTGGAAAAGGTGTTCGCATGATATGATCAATACACTCTCCCCATACCTTTCCCGCAATCTCAAACCTTCCGACCTCATCGATGACAAGGAGATCTACCTGACCCTGGAGTGGTGCCTGGCTTAAAATCTCCTTCCCAAAGGCAAGGCCTTCTGATCGAAAGTAATATCTGCCATATTGTCTGGAGTTTGCTGTTGGAATTGCCGAGCAGAGTTCTACAGTTCTCCCGGAATGTACATCCAGAATATCAAAACCTGATCTGATGCCATCGCTGAAATATCCCGGAGCCGCGATACCCTGAATCCTAATTCCCTGATCTGTGAGATCGGCAAGAATTCGTAGAAGAAGTGCTGTCTTTCCCTCCCCTTGTTCACCGGTGATGATAAATCGTGGTGGTTTCCAGTCAGATATTGAATTGACCATATTCTTGTTGACTCCTTTTCATAATCTTTTATTCCGATATTTCAATCGGTATTTTCATGGGGAAAGCTAAAAACCCCCCTTTTATGATCGCTAGTTTATAAAGCATTTATAAACCACAATTTGTTGTAAGGGGGTTTTTTTGCTATTCTCTGATGAATGTATATCAGAAAATTCATAACATTATAGGAATCAGGAGATTTAGAACCGTTTGGTTCGCGAATCTGTTTACCTGAATCTGGATCATTTCTCTCTCAACCGATGAATTGGTGAAGATGATGTTATTGCCTGATTTTTACTGAATCACTCAGAATAATTGAAGTTCGGGTGAGTGCTTCTTCTTATTTATATGGCTATTTCTGGAGAATGGAAAAATATGTTTTTTCTCTCATCGTAATATGAGAAATCATGGTTCATGGAAACGGTAATTATCCTGAAACAACCCTGGAGAGCAAAATCCGTTGGGAATCTATTGCAGATTTCTGGGATTCCAGGATGGGAGATCATTCGAATCTTTTTCATCGTAAAATAGTTAGGCCCAAAACCGAAGAACTCCTCATGCCTACGAAAGGCGATCTTATCCTGGATATTGCATGTGGTAATGGTAACTTTTCGCAGCGTCTTGCAGAACTAGGTGCAAAGGTTATTGCGTTTGATTTTTCTGAAAAACTTATCTCCCATGCAATGAAACGCCATGATTCATTCCGGGATAAAATTTCATTTCAGGTATGTGATGCAACAGATGAAACCCGGCTCCAGCTCCTAAAACAAAACCGATTTTTTGATAAAGCCGTTGCAAACATGGCTTTCATGGATATATCTGATATCCGGCCGTTATTGAAGAGTGTATATCATTTGTTAAAACCAGATGGGATATTTGTTTTTTCGATGCTCCATCTTTGTTTTATCCGACCGGAACCACAATATCTCACATCGTGTTATCATGAAGGTGAAGCAATAGTCGGACAACCGGTAAAAAATTACTATTATCACCGTTCGCTCCAGGATATTTTTAATCTGTGTTTTCAGGCTGGATACATAGTTAATGGATTTTATGAAGAATCTGATGATGATTTGGAAAAGCCAGTCATCTGTATTGTCCGGTTGCAGAAATATGGATCGTCAGGTCCCGATTGATGAATGAAAAACCATTTCTTATAAAATCAATCCTGGACTCCAGTATTTTTATATGTTAAATGGAAAATATTAAAAATAGGTTTATCATTTATTAAATCTCATTTACTGTATGCCATGATAATATGGCTGGTAACGGAGGGAAGAAAATGAAAATTAGTGCAAGAAATTGTTTAAAAG
>CAZEWE010000170.1:0-5213 GCA_964515765.1 uncultured Methanospirillum sp.
ATAGAGTTACAAAAAAGAGGATTTCCAGAAGAATTATTTATATAAATTTAAAAAAAACGAATAAAATATTAGTAACCCGGTAATTACGGTTATAATTTCTCGCAGTTCATCTCACAAAAAAACCGGGTAGCTTTCGGATAATATCTTTCACAATCATCCCTGCACCGGTTCATATCACCATAATTTTCAGAAACAGACAATCCTTTCTCTAAATAAATTCTGGTGAGATGTGCATTTCTGACGATATCAGGATTCAAACTTTCTGACCGTTCTTTCATATCAGCAAGAATACTCCCCTCATTGAATTCCAGAGGATGAATGACGAATGTAAGATTTTTGGCATCAGCAGAATAATCCGGCTGTGAAACCTGAACAAGTGACGTATTGTCTCCATCCGGATTACTAAATACCACCCCGGCATTCATGGTGATGTTCGATTCTGGTAATACCATTTCCAGGAGAGTAATATATTCTGGATCATCAAAAATTGCTGCATACGGGACTACATTCTGAATCGTCAGGATCATACTCCCGTCTTCATTTTCTGTGACAATGCTCTCTCCTCCCTCTATGAGAATCTTATACCCGGGAGATTCATCAGCAGAACAGAGAGAAATAAGCGAAAAAAGACCAATACAAATAATAATAAAAATATTTTTGATTATCATTATTATTGATTATAGGTTGAGGAGAGGTATTATAGTTAATGATGTGGCGTACATTTGAATTTCATTTCATCTTATAGGCAAACTTTCTGAATTATTTTTGAAAGATTGCATTATGTTATCAATCAGGAACAGATCTTTCAAAGGTTCGAATAGCCAATTTATATTACCTAACCAGGCTTTTAGAGAAAAATTACAGGTATTATTATTTACATATCAGCTCACAAATAAGCCAGGGAGGTTTTCCAGGTCTTTCACAATTATCCATGCACCTGTCAAATTTGTCATCATTTGCAGGAACAGATACCCCTCTTTCTAAAAATATTCTTGTAACATGTGCATTTCTAACGACTTCAGGATTCATGTTTTCGGACCGTTCTTTCAGATCAGCGAGAATATTGCCCTCATAGAATTCCAAGGGATGTATGAGGAAGGTCAGATTTTTGGTATCAGCGGAATAATCCGGATTTGAAACCTGAACAAGTGACATATTGTCTCCATCCGGATTACTAAATACCACCCCGGCATTCATGGTGGTATTCAATTCTGGCAATACCATTTCCACGAGAGTAATGTATTCCGGATCATCAAGAATAACTCCATATGGGATTGTATTCAGTATCGTGAGGATCATACTCCCGTCTTCATTCTCCGATAGAATGCTCTCTCCACCCTCTAAAAGAATTTTATACCCGGAAGATTCATCAGCAGAACAGACAGATATGAGCGAAAAAAGAGCGATACAGAAAATAATCCCAATTCCCTTGATAACCATTCTGGTTGATATAGGATGAGGAAAGGCATTAAAGTTAATGGCATGCCGTTCTTGAAATTGTGCCTCATCCTATGACGAACAATGAGAGTACATAATCGGAAATGATAATGGATAAATCAATCAGGGTCAGCCAGGAGTAAAAAAGATTTTATCTTTTTTTAAAAAATAATTAAATTATTCGGATTATTACATCCAAACAACATCAGATGATAGGTTTTCATCTCCAAGAAGCTGGAATCTTATTTCCTTCTTTTGGATGGTTTTTTCATGACCGGTGAGGACTATTGTAACCGTATCATTCCCTGAACAGGAGATATTGAGAGGCCTGATTTCCCCATCAAGAAGATCACCTAGTTTTACTGATGCTACCGGTACAGACCGTGAACCAAGATATATCATAATCTGAATCTTCGCAAGACCAGTCAGGTCTCCATCGGTGATCAGTTGTATACCCCTGATTCTGCTCCACGAGGGAAGATTGACTATCAGACGATTTTCTGATACATCGGGATTCATCGGTACTGAGAAGGAGATGCTATCCGAACTGCGGGGAGTGGCTCCGGTGGGAGGCGGTGAAGACATACTTTTCGAAACTGAAGCCCGACGAGTCCGGGCAATGATACCAGGCCCTTCGTCTAATAATACAGAATCTAATAACGGGAGGGATTTTGGAGCTAAATTCGCATTCTCTCTTAAAAGCGGTGCCGTACTATATGCCATCATAGTATTTTCGCATACATCCCATCCGGCCGGGTATGCTGATGGGACGATAACCGATGCCTTCACCGGAGTTCCCGGATGGAGACTCGTGCAGACAAATGCAGTCCGGGTGGAAGGAACACCATATCGGAGGGACTCCTGAACCAGGAGATCATCCAGGAATAATCCGCCCATAGCATTTCCTTCCGGATACAAGGATGTCTGCTCTTTTTCATACCCAAGACTTTTCAGAACCATCTGTAATTCAATCTCTGAATAGAACCCTCCCTGTATCTGTTCCAGTGTCCGGATACGAGAGTTTCCGAAGAGTTCACGGATTCCAGCTCCCTTCACCGGGATTATAACACCTGATTCTCTATCTCTTCCGTCTGTATCCTGAAGCGTAATGGTGATGTTATCGCCGGTCAGGGGAACGCGAAATACTTCTGAATACACACCATATGGCAGACTAGTCATGGGGATTGATCCGTTCTTGTATGCTGCATCCCCGGATTCAACCTGATCCCGGTTCACGATGAAGGTGGGGTTTCGTATGTATGGCTGTTTCCATGCATTCAGTGCAGACTGTAAAGCGGTGGTGATATCCTGTTCAGACGGATCAGACGTCAGGAAACGGGCGATCCCTTTTCCCACCCGGACCAGTTCACGAACCAGGGGTGTGTTTGGCGATGCATCGATACATATCACCGATACGGAACGTGGATCATTCTGGTCCTGCTCATTCCTGACCATCCTGATAAGCCGGCCTTCATCGGTCACCTCTGCATCGGTGATGATCACGATATGCCGGACAAATGGTCCCTTGCTCTTCGGTGAAAACAGGGCCTGTTCAAGGACGACTCCAAGGTTTGTTCCACCTGAATCCTGGTTCTGTGTTAGAAAATCGATTGCCGAGTGAATTGACTGCTCAGTCCCAGGTATCGGGGATTTAGACAGCCAGGAAGAAGAGTCGTGAAAAATTCCCAGGTTGAAATATTCATCTGGTTGTAAGGTTTTGAGAAGGTTCTTCACTGTCCAGTCAGCGGCCTGCCATTTCGGCCCTCTCATTGAGCCTGAATGATCCACCAGTATGATAAGTTCCCGTTTTACCGGTTCATTATCCTCTTTCTTCGGGGAAGAAAAGGTTGTCAGGAGATATGCACTGTTTTCTTCCGGATGCTCCTCGACCTGACAGATAAACTGCGGAAGGTTTTGGTCCTGTGGGGTGATACAGGTTAGTATAAAGTCACGGTCTGGTATTGACTCAGTCTCCTGCAGGGTGATCCTGACCGAATCTTCTTTCTGTTCTGTGATTACCTGATGACTTGGACTTTTTATGACAGGGTTTCCATTGACGATGAGGTCCAGGGCGAAGGTATGACCGGGATCGAGGAGTTGTATCTGCGGATGGGCATTACGCTGAGGAAGTCTCATCTCATCATCCCTGATATACCTGGGAGAGACCGTAAGAGGAATTCGGAATACCATCTCCGCATCAGCCACCATGGCATACTGAAGGAGAGATATGTCAACAGTTACTCTGTTATCAGGTTCAATTCCGGTGAGGTGAAGGGTGAATATATCCGGAGTCTCCCTGGTGACCAGAACTCCTTTTCTTCCCTGCTCGAATGCTTTATGATATTCATCTTTGGCGTCGTCCCGTTCTTTGAGGGTTGTTTTCAGGACCTCCTCCCCGAATGAGATCTGAACGCCGGTTATAACTGCATCCCCCGGGAGCGGAAACCGGTATATGGCCTCGATAGTATGATGAAAGGTTGTCTTTTTAAATTCGAAAATTTGTGAGAGTTGGAATTGCGCAAGTGGTCCGGTTACCACTCCGGTGAGCCTGGTCTCTTTGAGCGGGACAAAGAGTCGTTTTCTCTTGGTAGATCCATCAATAACTTCAAGAGTGCCCATACCATCAGGCATACTGTTCTCATAGATTACTGAATTAAATATCATGACTATTTCCTGGGGGGATTTATCTGCTCAATCCGGATTATCGTGCCGGATTCAGATCTCACCATCTTCTGGTGCATGGTCTTGTGGAGATTCTTTTTTCATGTGGGGAGTATACCGCTCATTCAGGAATACCTGGAGATCGGTTTCGATGATCCGGTAGGCTTTTCCTATCTTTACAGCAGGCAACTCCCGTCTCCGAATGAGATCACGGACTACCTCATCTTTCACATTCAGAATTTTAGCAACATCCTCGGTTGAGAGAAAATTGCCCTCCTTCAGATCAAATTTCTTCCGAATCTGTCGTTCTTTGGTGAGATCCGCCAGGTAGGAGGAGTCTCCGGGTGTGAATTGCCAGTGTTCTCCGGGTTTTTCATCTCTGGTCATAGTGAAGGTTGTAGGTATATAGTATCATATGTATTCCTTTGTAATGAATGTATGCCTTTGTATGTATTTACGTAAACACACCTGTGATGAGATAAGGGAAGGGTATGAAGAATATAATGAGAATGCAATTGAAACCCTTTTTATCCAGATATTTTTCTTTTCTCGATGAGAACGAAAGCGAAAGTGATAATAATATGAAAACCGTTGATTCTCATTATGACTCAAAATTATTCAATTGGATTCTTGTGCGTAATCCTGATTTTTTGTCTGACTGGAGTTAGTATGGCAGACGAAACACCGTCGTATCTTGTATATATCCAGGGCGGGGAAGCATCAATCGCTGATGGGACAGACGGGATGATGGAATTAACCGTCAGGGATGTCGTTTCACATTTTCACCTGTCAGAGAAGGAGTATGGGATTCTGATTCCGGTTGAGACCCTGACTAGTTTATCGTATCCCCTGAATGCAGCAGTGGTTTTTTCTGATACCCTTGAAGAAAGCACATCAATGGTTGAAATCTCAAATCTGACAATTTCTGATGGGAACAAGGTTCTTACACTTCAGGTAAAGGCTCTTGAGTTTTATGAGGGTGAGAAACTGGAAGGGTTGAACAAGGACACTCATGATCTGAATGGAACGGATCTGAAAGCCATAACATTTACCGGAATATTTGTCGAGGTTCCCGGTACTTCTTTGGAGAACGGCAGTGATCCGGAATGTGTCCG